>NZ_JAJMPA010000001.1:1804409-2105144 GCF_020991475.1 Pedobacter sp. MC2016-14 | reverse complement strand
AATTGAATCAGGAGAAGCTGAAAACCTGCAATATAGTAAGCACTTAAACAAAAAACCAATTAAAATGAAAAAATTATTCTTTGCCGCTGCATTAGCTATAGTAGCTGTAGGCGGTGCAATCTCTGTAAATGCCGAGACTTTTTATTCTGCAAATGGAAGCCAACGCTATGTTTGTAACGGCGGTGCTGTATCTTGTGCTTCACAAATTGGAAGTACACCAGTCTACCTTATCAATGCCCCTGAAGGACAACAAGGGCCTGCTGTTAACCCTAGCGAATACGAGGATCTGCTTTTCACAAGTAACTAAACCAGAGTGGGCGAGCTAAGAACTCGCCCCTTTTACTAAATCTTATGAAAAAGGTTGCAATTATTATATCTACAATAATTATTAGCATTTTAATTCTAATAAGCATATTGACTTCAACGGGCACTAACCAGAAAGTTAATTCGTTTCAAAGAAAATTTTCAAGTATCCATTTTAGATTGAAAACTGCCACTTTACTGCCGAATAATTTATTTGGTTTCGTTGGAGACTCAGATCAAGCCGTCTTTTTAAACAACTACTCCTATACACACCAAAAATACATATATAAGATTGATCTTATAAATAACCGTATTGATACAACCCCAATCATCTACCCTCCCCTATTCAATATCGAGGCACATAACATCTACAAAGATTACTATAATGGGTTGACCTATGCGAGTAACCCTTATGGAGACATTGCAATATGCACCCATAATGCAGGGAAGTATTTTAGGATCTTAAAGCCACGCCTCGATGTTATTAAGACCATTTCGCCTCAAACTATTGTTGCACGATTTCGATATAATACCAATAAAAATATTAACAGAGGTTTAATTAAAATTAGTTTATCAAAACAAACCAAAAAAAAACATTTTTTCTTTGAGCCAAAATCAGATGCCTTCTTTGCAAATGACGGATTATTGATATATAATTCCAACAATAGTAAAATAATATATATGAACTATTATCGGGGGGAATTTCTTACTCTTGATACAAATCTGGCACTACTCTACAAAGGAAAAACAATCGACACAGTTCTAAATCCAACAATAAAGACTGGAATTTCAAACATAAAAACGCAGGATGGAAATAACACTAAACAACTAACTCTTAGCACACCACCAAAATTTGTCAACAAATTTATAAGCAGTTCAAATAACAATATTTTTATTTTATCAGCTTTAAAAGCAGATAATGAAGTGGGATCTGAACGTACGCACAATACAATTGATGTATATGATATAAAAACAGGCACTTATAAATATAGCTTTTATATACCTAACTATCAAGGTCGAAAATTAGATCAATTTAAAATTATCGATCATACCTTATTTGCGATACATGGAGCATTTTTCATAAGCTATGCTTTTAATGAAAATATCGAATAGTCATCACTGGCTACCTAAGCAAAACTATTCTCTGATGTTACTGAAAGTACTCTTAATAAAACCCATTAAATCATACCTCTTTCAAAAATGATATACTAGTCTGAGAGTACTTCATTTATTTTCAAAGTTATTGCTTCCGCCGTGGTATTATAAGACTGGTACCTAATAACCCCATTTCCATCAACAAGCATGAGATATGGCCCCCCTTTCACATTGAAATATTTCATAAATGGATGATTCAATCCATAGCCATTTTTATCTTTAAAACCTCCTGTATACACATTGACATAATCAAGCGAGGTATAGAGTTTGCTTTCAATGCCTTTTAGCCATTTTTCTTTATTCCCGTCAAAATTTATGCTTAGAACAATGAAGTTGGCCTTGTCTTTAAATTTTGGATAAACTTTCTTTTCAAAATCATTGTGGAAATTAGCACAACCGCTACATCCTAAAAACCATGCATCTATCAAATAAATCGTTCCTTTTAGTGAGTTAAGCTTGAACATTTTGCCATCTAAGCCGACAAATTCCGCATCAAAGATGCGAGTATTACCGTTAACTTTAGCGAGGTCTTCAATTTTTTGCAAAACGGCTCTTTTTACATAAGGCACTTTGATTAGCGATGCAGCATCGTTATATAAAGAGTCTTTCGTATGATTATCAAAATCTAAAAAATAGATATAAGGAACCTTGCTAAATATAAAAGTACCGAAGAGGCGATCTCTCAACGTCCCTGAATAATGACTTTTTATCCTATCATAATATGTCTTGATTTCGATTTTATCGCTGTTACGAAAAATCATCAAATCCAATATTTCCCTTGATGATAGGTTAATGATATATTTAGGACAAAACAAACTTAAAGTGGTTGGATTATCAAAAAATTCTCCTTTATACTTTAAATACACTTGACTAATTTGATAGCGATAAGCCGGCATCTGTTGAAAAAGCCACGTTAATCGCCAGACCCATTCTTCATTGTATGCAGCGAATTCATAATTGATAATTCTTTTCATTTCAGCATTAACTCGTGCAGTATTAATTAGATTAAGCTTCTTAGCTTTGAACCTTCTTATTAAGTTACTAACTTGGTTCAACTTAACATCCAATTCCTTCCAATTATCAACCGGATACTCTAAACCAATCATACTTAAACTTGGATAATAATATTTGGAAAATTGCCTATGTAGTTTGTGTGTAAGATTATACTTGTTGCAACCTTGGCCGGAGAAATAAACTGAATCTAGAGTCTCTGCTTTTAAAACAATCCGCATTTTAATATCATCGCCAGACTCGGCATACCCATCGTAACTCCATAATCCTCTTACTTCAAGAGCATATGCATTATAAATATATAAATGTATCTTATATGGTTTATTTAGATCTGGCAAGTTAAAGCTAAAGTGGCCATTGCTATCAATAGCTATAGATAATGAATGGTGACCTGTTTGGACAAAGCCATCATCGGACTCATAATCAACTCCTAATGACTTATATCTATCTTTTAGATCCACATTCACTATTTGTCCCGTAAATCTCAATTGTTTTTTTAACGTTTCCGCCATAGTTATGTCAGTCAGAAACAGAAACAAAGAAGCAATAAATATCAACCGCATTATCTTTCTCATAAATTATCTAAATAACCTGGATTTTGTGTAATTGCAGGATTTCTACTCCTCTCGTCAAACGGAATCGGATATAGCAGATCCGTTTGCTGCCAATTAGATTTAACGGTAGACAAAATTTCGTTTGCCCTCCCCGTTCTTGATAAATCAAGCCAACGATGCCCCCACTCTGTAAAGAGTTCGACACGCCTTTCCTGTTCAACGGCTAATAATGCTAATGGTTTGTCAAGATTAGGGTCCAACGCAGGAAGAGGATTTGGCATACTTGCAGTAGAGCTCGGTCTCGCTCTTGTGCGTATGATATTGAGATCGGATATCCCTTCCTCAATCTTTCCAGCTTGATTTATTCTTGCTTCAGCCCTTATAAGATATTGTTCTGCTAGTCGAAGTACCATTGAATATTCTGTGACTGCTGTGGATGAACGAACCTTGTACTTGAAAGGATAAAAATAAGTTTGAGTTCCAATTGTAAGACTGTTTATCCAACTGGATCTCCTTCTATCGTTAGCTTCGAAAGCATTGTTTACAAAATTGCTATTTAGAGATACAGAAGTTGGTGCAGCTGTTAGAATAAAATTAAGGCCATCTTGTGTATTACTATTTGCTGCTGGCATAAGTTGCCATATTGCCTCTTGACTATTGGCTAAAAACACTGAATTTATGTCAACCAAACTATAGGTTGTCTTTGAAATGACCAGAGAAGCATATTTTTCAGCATTCACCCAGTCCTTAAGATATAAATATGTTCTTGACAACATTGCCCAAACAGCTGACTTATTTGGCCTAACCCTGCCAACCGTGGGGTAAGATTCAGTAAGCAAATTTTCCGCGTTCATAAGGTCAGCTATAATTTGCTCGTAAACTTGCTTAGACGGTGTTCTTGGTTCCATTTGCGTAATCCTATAATCTGTTGTAAGTTGTAAAGGCACTGCACCGTATAAATTTACTAGGTAGAAGTAAGCGAAAGCACGGATAAACATAACTTCACCCTGTAGCTGGACTTTAACAGGCGGCGTCACACCATTTGAACCAGAAAGCCCTTCTAAAACTGCGTTTGCCGCATAAATCGTTTTGTATAAACCTGAATATAAAGCCTGAAGACTTGAAAGGTCTGGCGTTAGTGCATTTTGGTAAAAAGGTATATTTAAAGCTGAATAACCAACCAGATCATCTGAAGACATCCCTGCTTGATTACTAATACTTCCAGAGCCACCAGAAGCATACCCAGAAGCCGACATCGTTGCATATATTCCAATCACAGCAGATGTGGCTTGATCATTATTATCGAAAACAGTAGATTGAACTAAACTGCTTTTGGGTGGGTCTACTCCCAAAAAGTTTTTGCAGGAAGTTTGCTGAAATACAATAACAAAAAATAGATATTTAAAATATTTCTTTCTCATAACAACTAATTTAAAATGTGACATTTAATCCCATTACTACGGTGCGTAAGGGAGGGAGGTTAAGATTTTGTGTTTCAGGGTCAAGGCCAGCATATTTGGTTAGTGTAAACATATTTTGCCCCTGAATACTTAATGCAGCATCGCTAATTTTTAATACTGAAAGAAAACGTCTTGGCAGTGAATAACTCAATGAAACATTCCTAAGTCTGAAATAAGAGGCGTCAGCCACCGAAAGATTGCCATAATTTTTAACGCTTGTATTTAATGAATTATTCGCAGAAATTGTCGTAAACTTTTGATACAAAGATACGTCGCCTGGCTGTTGCCAACGGGAAAGCACATCTGATAGTTGGTTTACAGTTTGAATGCTAGCAAGCCATCCTCCCGCAGTTCTGGACGCCAAAATTCTATCATTCCTACCTTTTTGATTTACATAGAAAAAACTAAAATCAAGATTAAAACGTTTATATTTAAGGGAATTTTTTAATCCGCCATAGTATCTCTGACCAACAAATTCAATAAGGTAACGATCACCATCATCTATAATTCCATTATTATTTTTGTCCTCTGCAACATATAGTCCTGTCTGTGAATTTACAGTTATATTATAGGCTTTAAGAATAGATAATGGCGAGCCGACTTGATATATCGCTGCATTTGAAGAAGTTTCTAATCCCGGGTATGTCAGTAATTTATTCCTTGGTACAGTCAAATTAAAATTAACATGCCAATCCAAGTTCTTCCTCTTAAGAAGTTTAACATCTAGGCCTACTTCCCAACCAGTATTTTGAATCTTTCCTGGCAGATTAGCATTTACTCCTCCAAGGCCAGTACTCAACGGCAATGTTTGAAATAATAGCTGATTAGAAGATACATTTTTATAGATTGAGATTTCTAAGCCTACTTTATCCTTAGCAAAACCTAATTGCAAAGCAGCTTCGAGTTTCCGATTTGTTTCCCATCCAAAATCAGCATTGGCAGCAGAGGTGCCTGGGGAAAGCGCTGACACCCCCTGATATGTCCCAGTATTGTTCCATAGCTGTAAATATCCATAATCTGCAATCTGATCGTTACCTGTCACCCCATAGCTAGCCCTAAGTTTCCCAAAGTTTAAAAAGCCAAAATTTTGTCCTATGAAATTCTCTTCAGAGAATACCCACGCTGCACCAATTGCACCAAAGTTTGCAAACTGGCGATCTGAACCAAACCTACTTGAGCCGTCTCTCCGAGCGGTCAGATTTAAAATATACTTACTTTCATAATTATAGTTAATTCGTGCATAGACTGCCGTATATCTGTATTGGGAAAAAATGTTTTGATTAGTTGTCAATAACGCTGCAGATCCAATTACATCCATTAGATCATCACTACTAAAACCAGCACCTTGAATAGTTCTGATCTGATAGTCATTAGTCTGAGCACTCATCCCAACTAATACCTCTGCCTTACCTGAACCTATGCTAGATTGATACGTGATCATCGGCTCAACGATTAAGCTGTTATTATAGTTAGCTCCAAATAAACTTACCCTATTAGCCGAAGTGAAGCCGAAGGCCGGAGAATATGATGCCAAAGGAGTTTTCTGCAACTCATCTCTTTTAATTGTTGTGTATCCTATAGACGTTTTTAAAATAAGACCTTTAACAATACGATAGTTCAAAGATATATTGCCAACAAAGTTGTCCGTACTTGCATCACTTGTCTGCAGTAGCAAAGCGAAGGGATTTACTTGCACGGTATTATTGCTCCACGTAAGTTTATCGTATTGGTCATAAGAACTAGGCGAATTAGGTGGTAATAACATATATTGTGTTAAATCAGTAATCAACTGATCGCTTTGAGTATGGCTGTAATTTGCGATGAAACTTGCACTAAAACGATCTAATGACGAACCGATATTAAAGTTTGAAATCATGCTTGCTCTATGAAAACCGAAATTACCTGGGAAAACAGACCCTTCTTTATAAAAGTTACCACTTAGCCGGTAATTACTCTTTTCTGAACCTCCACTAATACCAAGTGAGGCATTCATAGCTGGAGAATTTCCTCCAATTAGCTCTTTTTGCCAATCAGTATAATTATTAGCATCCCATGTCCCGTTCACATCATAATCGGTGGCGGTTGGCGACAAACCATCGTTCTTAAAGGCTTCTCTTCTCATGGAAATATATTGTTCAGAATTTAATAGAGCAATTCGATTTCCCACTTGGCTATATCCCTGTGCTACCGAAGCATCAATCCTGTTATTTCCAGACTTACCCATTTTTGTGGTAATTAAGATTACTCCGTTTGCCCCACGAGATCCGTAAATAGCTGTGGCATCTGCATCTTTCAGCACTTCAATGCTTTCTATATCACCAGGGTTGATCAAGCTTAATGGACTTACTCCGGCCGTCCCTAATATGTTGCTAGTATTTCCTCCCGAAATCCTTGTGGATGGGTAGATGACATCATCGATAATATATAGTGGATCATTTCCACTATTAATGCTATTTCTTCCTCGAATCCGAACTGTAAATGCTCCGCCAGGAATACCGGTCTGCTGAGTAATTTGAAGTCCAGTTATATTTCCCACAAGCGCCATTAAAGGATTATTAACAGGCTGTTTTCCTATCGTCTCTGCGGTAACCTTAGAGATATTCCCTGTCCTTTCTCTATCCGTCACCGTGTAATACCCTGCATTAATTTGCACTTCTTCAAGCTTTCCTGCACCCAGCACCATCTTAATGGTTCCAACATTTTCCGTTGCTTTAACCTCCTGCTGATCGTATCCAATAAAAGAAACAACCAAAATGGCATTCTCTTCAACTCTAGTCAAGGTAAAAACCCCTTCTGTATTTGTCTTGGCAGTTTTGCTACTACCTTTTACCAAAACAGTTGCGCCTGGTAATGGGCTTCCTGTTTCATCTACCACTTTACCTATAACATCAATTAAAGCAAACAACGAAGTAATCCGGTCAACAATAGATTTTTCCTTAGCTTTAACCAGAATCGATTTGTTCTTTTTAATCTCGTAAACAAGGGGTTGCCCTGCAAAGCACAATTCAAGCACCTCCTGGATTGTTGCGTTTTGTACCGCAATAGATACTGGTTTAAACTCTTTTTCAGAAGTTTTTTCGTGGATAAAATAATAACCACTTTGCCTAAATATCTCTTGATTAAGCTTAACAATATCAACGTTTTTATAGTTAAGACTTATTTTTTGCCCATAACTACTTGCGCTTACCTGCATAATAGCAGCAATTAAAAAAATGACGGTTAGCCTCATAACCCGCAACAATTTAGGGATATAACCCGGCGGGTTATACCAGTTTGTTTGGTAAATTTTGTACATTCGTTTTCGGTTTAGTTTGCAGCGGTTGCCTGTTATTTGAAAGTTCCGGCAATTCGCATCGGTTGATAAGTTGATTTCAATTTGTTAAGGCTTGCTAAATCTTAGTTGGTTCTGATGCCCGTCAGAGCCAACTTTTTTATTTTAGATCACCCTTTTATGCTTCTTTATTTAAGTACGGTGACCCTCCTTCCCTCAATTTTAAAGTGAACTTTTCCTGTCTGTTCCATAACCTCCAGCACGGTAGAAATATTAGCCGTACGTGGTATTAAACCTCCAATTTTTATATCCGTCGGCTCGCATTTGTAAATAACCTCTACATTGTACCACCTGGATATTTTATCCATAATACCCTTAAAATCTTCATGATAAAGAAGGAAGTATCCGTTTTTCCAAGCCATTACATCATCAACATCAGCTTGCTTAACAGCCAACTTATTATCTTTAAGTATGGCTTGCTGCCCTGGCCCTAACTTTATACTTGATTGCTTTGCCGTAGAGGATTGTGCATTGGAAAGCACGCTGACCAATACCGAACCTTCAAGTAATGTTGTTTTCACAGCAGGTTCTTCAGGATAGCTATTTACATTAAAGTGAGTACCCAATACCTGTATTTCTTGTTTATCGGTAAGCACTGTAAAAGGCACCTTTTCTTTTGATGCTGGAGATTTTAATTCTCCGCTTTTAGCCGCAGGTTTAAACACCTTTGAAACCTCAAAGTAAGCTTCGCCCAAAAGATAAACTTTACGCTCAGTAGCATTGGCTACATTACTAAACTTAAGTGTAGAGTTTGCATTAAGCCAAACCCTGGTACCATCTGATAAGGTAATTTGGTATTCTCCACCCTTTGGAGTAGTTATCGTCATATCCAATCCAGATGGAATGGATTTGTCAGTATTGCTTACCGAGGCCCCATCATTATAGCTTAAAGTATTTAAATCTATAACCACTCCTGTTTTGGCGCTGTCTAATTTTATAACCCGTCCATTACTTAAGGTAAGCGTAGCTTTATGCCCACCCGGCGCTACATCATTTGCGTAAACAGATACGGCATTATTTTCTTTATTTTTTGCCTCATAAAAATACAAACCAAAATAGGTAAGTAGAATTACAGAGGCCGCTACAGCAAAGCGTACAGACCAAAGCTTAAATTTATTGGAAACAAAATTAGCAGCAAACCGCCTGTCCATCTCTTCTATATTCTCACTAAATATTATAGGGTCTCTGAGTGGAGAGGCATGCTTACCATGCTGCAAATACCAAAGATCCAAATCCCTTTGCTCCTTTTCTGAGAGTGGGATATTTTCTCTAATTTTTGCAAATAGCTCTTCAGCTTCTAAATTGGTCATAGGTTTTTTTTTAGTATAAGTTATGTTAACAAGTACGTAACACTCAGTTTACATTCCCTTTATATAGAGTAATACGGCAATACAGGTATTTGGTAGTAGAAGAAAATAAAAATAATTTTCTTAGCGTTTACGGGCAGCAGTAGACAGGCCAGCCTAAAAGAAGAATAGAATAGTAAACCTAATTTTGGTACGCAAGATGTTAAGTACATTGTTAATTTGCTTTTTCACTGTTTTATCAGAAATATTTAGCTTATCGGCAATTTGCTTATGAGACAAGCCCTCGTTTCTGCTTAATTCAAAAACCTGGCGCATCTTAGGAGGAAGGCTGCTAATTTCTGACTCTATCATCTTCCTCAATTCCTTCTCTACAAATTTATCATGGGCAGACTCATCCTGTACAATATCCTTTGTAAAGGAGCTCACATGTTTTGCAATCACTTTTTTATGAGCAATGATGTCTAGTATCTTATTTTTAACAGCGCCATAAAGATAATTATCAATATTTTCTGTTACCTTAAAATCATCACCCTTAGCCCATATGGTTGCAAATAAATCCTGGACAACATCTTGTGCCTCTTCTTCATTTTGCAACATTTTATAAGCATGTAAAAATAGGCGATGTTTATACCGTTGAAAAAGCTCTGTAAACGCAACAACATTTCCCTCCTTAATTAAAGGTAAGAGGGCATCATCAGGAAATATTTTTAGGTTAACTGCACCCATTTTCAAAATAATTTATGTTCGTATTTACAATTCCATTAAAACTAAAAATTGGCAGGCTTAATTAACAACCAGTAAAGTAATGATATACGTCAATTTAAACCGGTAGGTTTTACAGACAACTAAAATAAATGAAATGATTTAGTTGTAAGCCTTTATGCAGCCATTTAGGCCGTTTAAAGCAGATAATCTATGTCACAAACAGATAAATGCTCAACACTCAACTTAAAACCGAACATCAATTGGTTACAAATAAAAATGATATTTATCATTATCTATACCTAATGAGTTCAATTTAAGTTCTGGCTTTATTTAGGGGACTTGCCAAGGAAGATTATACAATCGGCCCTGGCTGTCCGATTTCCCCCCGGACATGTCCCCTATTTTTTTAGAAAAACCTGGCAACCTAACCTCAGCCGATAACACATCTACTTTAACAATTTGGTAATATTGCTTTATTAATAAAAATGGAGTAGCAGTGCTTAAACCAACCGCATTAACAGTGTTAAATAAATTGGGATAATTCGGGCTCTTAGAAAAGATTGGGAGGTAATTTTTCATTGCTTTAAATTTTAGCATATAACAAATCCTTTCTGCTGTAAAAAACGATGTAGGGTGGCGGTGCCGTCTAAGAGACAATTCATTCTAAAACTGATTAAGCACAACTATAGTTGTACGGGTTTACAAAGACAAATTATTTTGGACTCTCCACTACCAGAACGGTAATGTAATTGATAATATTAAGATAAATGCATTTACATTATCTTAATGTAAGACTTTAATAAGGCTAAGGTACAAATAATAATCAACAAACAACTAAATCATATTAGTGTTTTACTCAAATTAATATTAGCATTTTTAATACCCAACTATTACTCCTGCAAGTTAGCCTTAGACTCCTCTACTATGACAATACATTTATCCTGCTCCAATTACTGTAGGCAATACTTAATGTCAAAAGCAGTTCCTGTAAATGTTCATTAATGCCCTGATTTACTTATTGCAACCAGTTGTTCCAAATCTGTTACCCAAATACTGCTACCCTGCGTTTTAATAATATCCTGCTTTTTAAAACCAGCCAGTACCCTAATTACATGTTCTTTAGATAGGCCTACAAAATTAGCTAAATCTGTGCGGGAAATGTTAATTTCAACCTGCGAGCCGCTTACCAAACCTGCCTTAGATTTTTCTCTCGATAAAATGAGCATGACAGCAACACGCCTTTCAGCCGTATCGTTTTTACAAGCGGTAAGGTTTATAAATACTGTAAAATCATGTGCCAAAGCCTTTAGCAACGCATCCGTAAACGCAACGGAACCTCTCTTTACTTTAAAAAACACTTCTATAGGGATAAAAGCGACAATACTTACCTCTAAGGTTGCCGCCGAGTGTGAATGGTTTTTCTCTGAAAAAACAGAATGGTAACCAATCAACTCTCCCTTTCCAGCAATATATATGATGCTCTCTTTACCTTCGCCCCTGTTAAAGTACTTTTTAACCTTTCCTTGCTTAATAAAATACACTCCATTTGGCGCTTCACCTTCACGAAATATGATTTCTCCTTTTTCATAGGTATGCTGCTCAGCCTGGTTAATCATTAAATCATATTCGCTTTCTGTAAGCGAATTAAGGATAGATTGGTCTATATAGTTCCAATCTTCAATTTTAAAAATACCATACAAGCTCATATGTTAATTTTTATTGGGTTAAAAAGGTTTCTATTATAAATCCTGGCATCATCAGATTTCAAATCCATAACTGGCGAAAATAATTTCCAGCCAGCCGAAATTTCAAATACGGGCTTTACTTACTAAACCAGTTATTATACGCTTCAAGGCACTTTATCACACTTTTCATAAATAAAGTTCCCGCAGCACAATATAGTTAATTGAAAAGGAAATAAAACCACAATGGTTGTAGAATTAGAAGATCACTTAAACTGAGAATTGGTTAATTTACTACGCTAAATGACCTGCTTTGCAATAACAGTATTCCGTCATAACTGCTTAATAGCCTGCTTTTAGCGCTATAGTAGGTTTCGATTACCAATTCCAAACAAGCATTAATTAATTATAAAAACCGCTTGAAAACTTTTAAAATAAGCTAAGTGGCCAGTACTTACTAAAGCGGTCAGTTTAAATGGCATCTAACTGGCCATTTCAGTGTGGATTCTCCAGGTTATTAAAGGTATTCTTAGTGGGTCTCCAGTCGGCAGAATAGATATAATAACTCAAATAGTTAAAAATAAATTTGGGTTAATACAAAAATAAAAAACATACTATGCTCCATATAGCATAAAGTATGGCAAAGAAAAACAGAAAAGCCCCAAGGCGCGATGATGAGTTATGGAAGGGCGCCTTAGAAGAGGTTTTTGACGACTTCCTTCGGTTCTTTTTTCCAAATGCAGATGAACTATTTGCCATGGACAAAAGGTTTACATTTTTAGATAAAGAATTCAACAAACTTTTCCCATCTACAGAGGATAGTGGTAAAGTACGTTTCGTGGATAAATTGGTACGTGTGCATTTAAAAGATGGTGGGTCAAGGTTTATCCTGGTTCATGTGGAGGTGCAGGGAAAAAAGGGAAATGAAGATCTTAGTGCGCGTATGTTCAGGTATTATTATTTGGCCAGGGATAAACACAACGTATCTATTACCGCATTCGCCATTTTAATTGATGATGTTAAAGGTTATCTGCCCTTACCCTATCGTGATGAATATCTTGGTACAAAGCTTAGCTATGAGTTTAATACCTATAAACTCCTGGATCAGGATGAAGCAGAACTGAGAAAAAACCCAAATATTTTTGCTGTAATTGCATTGGTGGTTCTGCTGGCTTTAAAGTATAAAAATGCCAATGATCAAGATCTGAAAAGTATGAAGCTCGATTTAGTTATGGAATTGACTAAGAGAAAAGTAAGTCTAACAAAACATAATGCAGTGATGATGTTTTTGACCTACTATGTAAATTTTGAAAACCCACAAATGTTCACGACCTTTGAAAAAGAAGTAGAACAACTAACAGGAAGGACAGTACCTATGACAGTTAAAGAAATATTAGTTGGCAGAGCAGTAAATCAAGCTCGAGAAGAAGTTAGATTAGAAGCGCTGGAAGAAAAACAGCAGATTGCTAGAAATCTTATCAACAAAGGTATCTCATTAGAGATTATCTCCGATGCTACCAGTCTTAGTATTGAAGAACTTGCTACGCTTTAAATTTACAAGCGGTAAGATTTAAATAATAATTAAACTGAGATTTGGTTTATTTAATACGCTATACGATTTGGCTCAAATATTCCCCAGATAATCCCACAAAATAATACATTAAGCTTCAGATTTAACGGCAGCACTGGAAACAGCGCTGCCGTTTTTGTTGATTAAAAGACTCAATTCTGAGCTGTAAAATACCAACTACTAGGTATTTTAAAAATGGAAGATAGTGTTCAATTTTACAGGAGAGAAAATCATATTTTAAATCGTTAGATCACTCATAGTCAACAAGGTTTTGTTTTTTGAATATGTTTCCCCCTTGCTGTTTAAATAAGATGCTCATTTACATTTAAACACAACATATATGAAAAGAAATTTACTCCTCTTGCTTATGGTATCCATAGGCAGCATTTCTTACGGACAATCCTGGGACCCGGACATCACAGAAGGCCAAAAAAGTCTCTCGCTCCAATTGGGCACACAGGGTATTGGGCTCCAATTTAAATATCAGCTGATTAACAACCTCTCGGCAAGGGCAGGCTTTAGCATACTGCCTGTAGAAACCGACAAGGTGGTGCAATCTTTTAGCAACGATACAGACGACAGGCTAAAAGCGTCTTTTACAAATGCCCATTTACTTTTAGATTACCCAATTATAGGTAAAAGTGTTAGGTTGGTATTGGGCGGAGCTTACTTTTTTAAGGCTGAGGGCACCATAGAGAGCAAGGCCGTGGAAGGGTTTAAACTGGGAGACCGCCAATTTACCGCAGAAGAAATAGGAATGCTCGTAATCCGCTCTGACTGGAAGGGGCTAAGACCTTATGGTGGTCTTGCCTTTTTCCGGGACTTTCCTAAAAACAAGATCAATGTATCTCTGGATTTGGGACTTTACAATTTGGGTGCACCAGAGGTAAGTACCAGCTCTACCGGCATGCTTTATCTGGATGAAACCAACCGCCAGCGTTTAGAAGACAATTTAAAAGATTATAAGTGGCTGCCAATTATACAACTGGGCATCAACTACAAGTTTTAAAATATTTAATAATAAAATTATGAAGAACATTTACAACAACAATAAAAAAGCCTGGGTATATGTGCCATTAATGATCTTAGGATTGTTGATTGGCCTGTGGGCATGTAAAAAACCTACGGATGGAATCGTTGTGTCTATGGACATGTCTGCAGTTACCGGAACCTCAAAATACCATATTCTGGTGCAGGTACGAGATGCTGCAACGCTAAGTAAAACCCCTACGGGCACAACCGTGGATGTAACAGGACAGGATGCCGCCTTTATCATCAACAGCTCGGGATCTAAAAAACTGACGGTACAGAGTGGCGGTATCATTGATATAGCCATAGACCCCAGCAGAATTCCTCAGCTTAACCGTCCGGTTTCATTTGATTTATCTGTAAACGCTACTGGTTACCTGCCTCAGGTTCGTCAAATTCAGGTAGCTGCTGCAGAATATGACCAGAAAGTATATGTTGACCTCATCAACATTAAAACCCCACCTGCAGGTGTAGTTTTAACAGAAGCTAACCTTTCCTTAAGCAATGGCGCAGTAGCTGCGACTACAAAAATCAATTTAGAGAATGGTAAGTTAGCTACAATAGCACCGAACGCTATACCAAATACGAAGCAGGTATCTGGCTTACAGGGGGCTAAAAGAAATACTGCTGACGAAACTAAACCTGCTGATGTGCCATTGAGCGTAGCAGACGGTTTGGTGACTATGGTATTTCCTAAGGGTTCTACATTCTACTACAAGGTTTTAGATACCGGAACGGTAAAATACACCAAGTCGGTTCCTAAGTATGATACTGTGATGCATAAAATTAACACCAGCAATCCAAATGGAAAAGCAGAAGACATCCCGGTAATTAGAATTACAGGATATTACGATACCGAGGTAAGCGGGCCACGGTATAAAAAAGTAGCTTACACTGGCGTGGTAAAGATCATCAGCCAGTCAATTGAGTACAACAACAGCGAAAACTTAAAAGTATTCCCTATAGATCCGGATGGCCAGGTAGATTATGGAAAGAACATAAAACTGCTGAATAAAAGATCGGGACAAGAAAACAGGTTACTCTTTGATGCCATTACAGTAAAAACTGGTCGTCCGGTTACTGAAAGTTTTTCAAACCAAGTAAGTTTCTACGGGGTTGATAAAGACGGCAAGAATTTCTCTATTAGTCCAGATAGCACCTACAAATGGTTCATCAGTTACACCCTGGCAGCAGATAAGATGAACCCTATTACAAAGAAGATACTCGCGGCAGGTGACTCTGTAGAGACCGGGATAGACTTTAAAAACGACACTACGTATAGGACAGCGGTAAGGGCAGTCACAATTGGAGGTAAATCCTACCTACGTACAGATTGCCAGTCGGCAAATGTTGGATTTTACTATCCCGCTGATTATACTCAAACCTACAACCTGAGCGTGATCACCACTTTGCCTCTGGCCATCAAGAACATTCCAGATAAGGAAAACATGTCATTTACCTCTTATGTAAGGATGGGTGACTACACCTTGTTTCTCCCTTTTTATCCGGGAATGGCAGATATAGAAAAGCCAGTAAATTATTCCGGGAACATTGTTTCCAGCTCTCCCATTACTGACCCCAGGGTGATTTATAATATCTCTTACTGGTGGAAGCCCCTTGTAAATGAAACGCGGGCAACCACTTTCAACGGGCAGATTAATCTATTTTCGGGTGTAAATATCCAGTTAGAGCCCAGAATAGATTTTGAGATGTGCATAAAGTGTACAGACAAAAAACTCATCATTACGCCTAGTCAGTGGGGTTATGTAGTAATGCCGGATGATTCTCCGTATAAGCGCTTACAGAGAAGTATTAACCTGATAAATGGCAAATGGTCTACCCAAGGCCTTGCCATCGGTGGCAACTATACGGCTACGGGTTCCTTTATGGGGAAAAATCCTAAATACAAAATGAACTTAAAAACAACTACGGTCCGCGATACGGCCTTTATAGATTGCCGTGCAATAGGAATGTAATGAACACATACTAAAAAGCGCCAGGATAGATGTCCTGGCGCTTTTTTATGGATATTATTTTAAGCTAAGCTTGTTTTTTTCTAAAAGGCTCAAAAGACTCCGCAATTCCAATAAGATCATTAGGGGAAACCAGTTCAGGATTATGAAACTGACGGGATAAGATGTCATCAGAAATGTTTAATGTTCCTGTAGTTGTATTTACAGCAATCCCTGCACTTACCTTTTTATAAGAAAGGTACTCTCCCACTTCAGGATGTAACTCCTTGAGTCTTACAAGTACTTCATAAACTACATAGATGGCCAACTGCATGTCTCAAAAATACGTAACTTTATTTTAACAATAAGGGAATAGTGTAATAACAAGGCAAACCTCCTTTCAATAATTTGTTCTATGACACATCAACAGCATAAGAGACTGAGTAAATGTAGACTTGATTTAAAGACATCCATACAAAAAGCGCCAGGACATCCATCCTGGCGCTCGTTTTATCAACTAAACCTAAACTGTATAAATATTAACCAGATATTTATAGCACAAAAGTAAAGCTGGCAGGTTAAGGAATTGCTAAGAATTCATGATAAAATCTATCATGGAAAAAAAAAATCCATAAAAAAAGGCCCTTATAAAAAGGGCCTAAAACTATTAAACTTGAAAAACCTATGCTTTTGAAATTTCTGGTGCTGTTGGATCTACTTTTAAAGTAGATTTTGACGCAGCCTTTTTAACAGGAGCTTTTGCTTTTGCAGCCTGCTCTGTTTTAGTTTCAACCTCTGCAGATTTAATCGCCTTGGCTTCTTTACTTTCTTCTACCAGGGCAGCTTTGTCAAACTTAACTTCCTTAACTAGTTTTCCTGCAAGTTTACCCGCACTTTTCTCTATTTCCTTGCTAACTTTTTTGTTTTCTGAAAGTATGCCTGCTGCTTCTTTTAATGCAGTAACCAAACTAAACTTAATGTCTTTCTCTGCTTCTTTCTTGGCCGTTTTAACCAAAGTATTGATTTTCTTCTTATTCATAATAACGTGATGGGTAACCAAAGATACAATAAGCCAATGTTAATTTCATATTATCATTATGTTAACTGATGGCTTATGTGTTAACATTGGCTGAATTTATTGAACAATAGCCGGCAATTGTTACAATATTGTTTCTGGCGTGTATACTTTTAAAACGCCATCATTTTCACTGCTCACCACCAATAAGCTCTTCTTCGTTGGACTGTTTTTGGCAGGGATAATTAAAACGCCTTCAGGCGCATCACCACATTTTAGGATTTTTAAAAATACCGGAGCAGCCGGATTAGTGACATCATAAACAGCAACGGCATCTGCGCGTTCCAAACCTACAAAAGCTACATTCTTATGGCCAACCTTACCTACAGTGATTCCTTCTGGTTCCACAGATTTATCGTCACTACGTCCGTCGTCATATGCAGTAGCTTCCACACATTTACGGTCCAGTTCATTTTTACTATCGTAAACCTGGCTGCCAGTTAAACCATTCCACACACTAAAAGAACGTGCACCAAAAGAATAGAGTTCATCTAAATCACCGTCGCCATCAGTATCACCAAGGGTAGTCGTGATATTTAACCTACCTAACTGGGCATCTGTTTTCAGCGCAGTAGCATTTGGAAATACAGTTGCATCTAACTTTACATCTTTGTTTTTTATCCTCAAAACTTCCGAAAAAGCATCATACTCTCTGGCATCACCTTCATTGGCAGTGAAGAGATAAGGTATGCCATTACTTTCCAATATAGCAAGTGCATCTGGCATATAAACGCCTTTTACAGGCCATTTAGCGGCAACATAAACACCATTGTCATCCGTAGGGTCTATTTCATTGCCGGTTACATTGTAATCTTTAAAACCCAGCGGAAAAATATTGGTGATGGTTTTAGAGGCAATATCTATTTTAGCGATGGCATTATTTTCCTGTAAGGTTACCCAGGCCGTTTTCGAGTCCGCAGAAATGGTAATGTATTCTGGCTCTATATCTTTAAGAAAATTCTTTCCAGGTCCAAAAATACGAAATCCTTTAGCTGTCAAAGCAGCTAACTGACTCGCCATACCTGCAAAGTTGATGGTAGTTACCGCATAATTATTTTCTACAGATATAATAGAAACGGTGCCTTCAGGATCATTTGTATACGACGTATTTGGTTCACCTTCATTTGCCGTCATGATGTATTTACCATCCGGAGAATAAGTAATCATATCAGGCAAAGCACCTACTGTAATTCTTTTAACCTCAGCATAATCGCTGATATTAAAAACCGCAACCAATCCGTTCGCTTGCTTGTCTGTAGATTCAATAGCCGCAGCAAGCTTACCATTAGAAACGGCCACGCTATTCACCGCACCGCCATAAGGAGCCATTAAAATTGAAGAGATGACCTTCATGTTGGAAGGATCTTTAAAATCTACGACATCAATTTTGTTAACCGCACCATTGTTCACCACAAATAAGCGGTTGGTAGAAGGATCGAAAGCACTGATCTCCGCAGCGCCTGCATCTCCGATATCCAATGAACCTACCTCTGCAAATGTAGCAGGGTCTTCATTCACAAAGAATTCCTGTTCTGGCTCGGTTTCTTCAGTATCGTTCTTTTTGCAACTTGCAAAACATAAAAAAAGGGCAATAAAAAGTAAATTATATTTCATGTATAAGGGTTTATATAAGTTACAAACCTACCCTTACACCATTAAAATCATTTTAGCCCAGCATTATGACTATGTTAAGGGCTAAGCTGAAATTGGGTCTGTACGATGTGATTTAGCAGGAGAAACTCCCCAGTACCGCTTATAGGCCCTGCTAAAGTGCGATGCATTCTGATAACCCAGCATATAGCCTACCTCCTTCACTGTTCTGCCATTAGCAAGTTCCTGCTTTGCCCGTGTCATTTTCATTACATGCACATATTCAAATATCGTACTTCCAAATGCCTTTCTAAACACCTTCTGAATAGCATTTTCAGTCATCCCCATAATATGGCAAAGTTCATGGAAAGTTGGTGTTCTGCAAAAGTCTGCCAGCAAAAGTGATTGTATCCGCTGGGCAACAGGTACATCTTCCTGGGTTTTGCTAAATAGCCTACTCATCCCTTCAAGTACCCTCCGTTCAAGCAATGCTCTTTTACCATCCACAGAGGCGGTAGTAGATTGTAGTTGTTGCAACAGGCCAAATAGTTCAGCCGGAATGGCCAAGGTAACCAAGCCCTCCCCTCTTGCACTTTCAATCTCTTTATTTACGATCTTATTTGCCTCCAATTCCCCTGTTGCTAAATGGTATAAAATAGTTGCCAAATGGTAATTTAGATGAATTCTAAATGAGCACCTTTGTCCCGCTAAAATAGTAAATAGATTTAATCTAAATAGCGAATTAAAGAATTAAATTAAGACGTATGACCACAAAACTACTCAAAGTAACCCTCTCTGCCTTTTTAATGTGCTGCAGCCTGCTTGTTGCCGCACAAACAGGTAACATACATGGCACCGTTCGCACTTCAGATGGTGGACCGGCAGCTTTGGTAAACATCACATTAACAGGAACAAAAAAAGGGACAACTGTTAATTCAAAAGGCGGTTACACTTTAAATAACATTAAACCGGGGAATTACACCTTAGTGGCCAGCTATACCGGACTGCAAACACAGTCAAAACAAATCACTGTAAAAGTAAACGAAACATCAACAGCAGACTTTATGCTCGCAGAGAATAATGAGGCTTTGCAGGAGGTGGTAATCGCTAAAAATAAGACCAATAAATTTTCAAGGAAAGAAAGTGAGTATGTATCACGTATGCCATTAAAAAACCTTGAAAACCCACAAGTATATTCTGTAGTTAGTCATGTTTTAATGGCAGAGCAAATGGTCGTAGACTACAAAGATGCACTATGGAACTCGCCTGGGGCTATTCCATCGGTAAGTCCGGCAGGTACCGCCAGCGCTTATATTCGAGGTTTTAACGTAAGTACAAGTGTCAGAAATGGCATGGCGGCACAATCTTGGACATACATAGATCCGATCAATGTAGATCGTATTGAAATCATCAAAGGTCCATCAGGAACTCTTTTTGGCTCAAGCATTGTTTCTTTCGGGGGATTGATTAACCAGGTTACTAAAAAACCATTCGATACTTTTAAAGGGGAAGTTTCGACTACCATAGGTAGTTATGATTTTAGCAGGATTGCTGCCGATATCAATACACCTATAAACGAAGACAAATCTGTTTTGTTCCGTGTAAATACTGCTTACCAAAATGAAGGAAGTTTCCAGAATTATGGTCATGCACGTACTTTTACATTTGCCCCTAGCCTTTCTTACAAGGTAGATGACCGTTTAACTTTATTGTTTGATCTCGAAATCTTTGCACAAAATAAAACTCAAAATCCCTATCCAACTTTCTCCGGGCCTGTTTCCACGTACCCAGGATTTTTCGCTGATGGAACGATGAAAAGCATGAGTGATGTATTGTTAGATTATCAAACTTCATTTGGCGGGGAAAATATAGATGCCAAAGTAATGTCCCGTAACTTTTACACCCAGGCAGACTACAAAATCTCAGACAGTTGGAAATCTACCACAACCGTGGCTTATAGCAATAGTCATGTGGAGCGCAGCCTTCAAATTTATCCTTTATTTGTTTCACCTTCTCTTGTAACCCGCCGTGTAACTGATTTTGGACCACGAGATTTCAACTCTATTGACATACAGCAAAACTTTACGGGGGATTTTAAAATAGGTTCATTTAGAAACAGGCTTGTAGCAGGTGCAGATGTATTTACATATCACGGTAAACAGAAGTACAGCAACCAAATTACTTATGACAATGTAGCGCCCATTGACATCACCAAGCCATTTACTTCTATAGTTCTAGAGCGATTAGATCAATTGGCAGCCTCTACAGCAAGTAACTACCAAACAGCAAAGCAAAATATTTTTAGCGCTTATTTTTCAGATGTGTTTAACATCACCGATAAGTTTAATGCAATGGTAAGCTTGCGTGCAGATCGTTTTATGAGCCAACCTAGTGTTACTAATGGTATAGTAGGTACTAATAATTACAACCAAACTGCCTTCTCACCTAAGTTTGGACTAACCTACCAGTTGGTTAAAGACCAATTGAGTTTATTTGGAAATTATATGAATGGATTTTCCAATGTTGGCCCTGTTACACAGCCTGATGGCACCATCTCCATTTTTAAACCAAGACAGGCCAATCAAATGGAAGGTGGTGTTAAAGCAGAAGCATTTGATCATAAGCTAACTGCTACTTTAAGTTATTACGATATTAAAATCAGTAATGCTACCACCACTGAATTGAGAAATAACCTTGTTTTTTCTGTTCAGGATGGCACGCAACGCAGTAAAGGATTTGAAGCAGAAATTATTGCAAACCCTCTTGAAGGTCTAAACATCATTGCTGGTTATGGCTATAACGAGAGTATTGTAACCAATACTTCCACAATAGCAAATCTTGGTAAAAGGGTAACTGCTGCTCCTCAAAATGTAGCCAATTTTTGGATCAGCTATAAATTCCAGGAATACATCAAAAACGTAGGCCTAGGCTTTGGCGCCAACTACGTAAGTGATTCTTACTTTGATGCGCCTAACACCTTTAAAATTCCATCGTATTCTATTTATAATGCTTCGGTATTTTACGATCAGCCTAAATGGCGCTTTGGTTTAAAATTAAACAACATGACCAACGAAAAATATTGGAATTCTAGCCTTGCCTACCAAATGCTAAGGCAATATTTGGGCAGTGTGACCCTGAAATTCTAAGCTACAAAAACGCTCTCGCTTTTAAGCTTTTGCTACAGGCCCGGATTAATATCCGGGCCTTTGTATTTTAAAGTTGAACTGGTTCCCTTTCGTAAGGTTCTACGTGAATGAGCACATCTTTAATCTGCAGTGCAGATTGCAGGAGTTCATCTTTAACCTGGTGGGCCACCTCATGAGCATCAAATACAGTTGTATTTCCTTCTACTTCTATATGCATGTCTACATAATATGCCAGTCCCATTTTTCTAACAATACACTTCTCTACCCTTTTCACTTCAGGATGTAACGAAGCCATGCGGCTAATTTCGGCGATGAGTTCATCGGCAGGCGCGCCATCCATAATTTCAGAGAAAGCAGGTCGTATAATTTTTACCGCATTGTAAATGATAAATAAGCATGCCAGCAAAGCAGCCCAATCATCCGCACCCTCATATCCTTTACCCATAAACAGTGCGATGGAAATTCCGATAAATGCGGCTATGGAAGTTATGGCGTCACTGCGGTGATGATAGGCATCCGCTTTTACAGCCTGGCTATTTAATTTTACCCCTACCTTCATCACATAACGAAACAAAAGCTCTTTGGTGACCACCACAATAAATAAAACCACCAGGGTAAAACTACTGGGTAGTACGTGGGGTGTAGTGATAAAAAAAACAGCATGCCAGGCTATCCAGCAAGCCGCCAGCATCAGGAAAATGCCTATTAAAACTGCAGCTATAGGCTCAGCCTTGCCATGGCCATAAGGATGCCCTTTATCTGCCGGTCGCTGCGCATACAATAATGCCAGCCATAACAGTCCCGAACTAATTACGTCAGCACCAGATTCCGTGGCATCCGCAATTAAAGCATAGGAGTTTCCTACATAGCCAGAAATACCTTTCACAAAAATCAGGATAATGCTAATCACTATACCAATTTGAGTGGTTCGTATGGCCTCCTTAGATGGAGAGATGTCTGGTATTTCCATCCTGCAAAAGTACCAATTTTTACAAGAAAGGTGCCCAACTGCATCCAACCATTTTACATCAGCTAAAAACAGACCAGCCATTTTCTTTACAAAATGCTAATACTAACGTTATAACCGCTTAATCTTGATGTAGTAATTTGCAATTAACAAATCATCAGGTTATGAGAGCTATTATAAATCCGTTAGTATATTTTTACTACAACCTCAGCCCAATCAACATACTGGACAGGTTAAAAGAACTTTATTTCAGGGCTAAAATAAAATCGTATTTTACACGCTAAAAGGCGATCACATTAATGGAGCAAGACGAGCAAGGGCTGAAAAGGGATCTTTTTGGCAAAAATTTTTATTGGGGTATAACTACTGCTGCTTTCCAGGTAGAAGGCAGTTGCGATACAGATGGAAAAGGTGCTTCTATATGGGATGAATTTACCAAGAAGAAGGGAGCCATTAAAGATGCGCAGCACGCCAATACCGCATGCGACTTTTACAATACTTATGAAAAAGATATTGAACTGATTAAGCAGCTCGGCATCCCTAATTTCCGCTTTTCAATCTCCTGGACAAGGATTATGCCTTCTGGCACCGGTGCGGTAAACCAGCAAGGTATAGACTTCTATAACCGGGTTATTGACCTTTGTCTGCAAAATAATATAGAGCCCTGGGTTACCCTATACCATTGGGATTTGCCACATGAATTGGAATTAAAAGGAGGCTGGACCAACAGAACTATCGTATCCTGGTTTAGCGACTACACTAAAGTCTGCGCCCAGCATTTTGGCGACAGGGTTAAAAACTGGATTGTAATGAATGAGCCGATGGTATTTACCGGGGCAGGCTATTTTTTAGGTATTCATGCACCAGGAAGAAAGGGCTTAAAAAACTTTTTACCAGCTATACACCATGCTGTACTGTGTATGGCAGAAGGCGGCAGGGTACTACGCAGAATGGTACCATTGGCACAAATTGGCACTACTTTTTCCTGCGCGCATGTAGAGCCTTTTTCCAACAAACCAAGAGATGTTGCCGCTGCTGCAAGGGCCGATGCCCTTTTTAACCGGTTATTTATAGAACCTGTGCTGGGTTTGGGCTATCCTTCCAAAACTGTCTCCATACTTAAAAAAATAAGCAAATATCAGCGCCCTGGCGATGAAGGTAAAATGCGCTTCGACTTTGACTTTATCGGCCTTCAAAACTACACCAGGGAAGTTGTTAAGTATTCGCTTTTTACACCTTACCTGCACGCAAGGCTAATCAAGGCAGAAGATAGAAATGTTCCTATAACCACCATGAGGTGGGAAGTCTACCCTCCCGCCATCTACCATATCCTTAAAAAATTCAATGCTTATCCGGAAATCAGGAACATCTATATTACTGAAAACGGTGCCGCCTTTCCAGACGCGATTTCCGAAAATGGAGAAATACACGATAAAGAACGGCTGGAATATTTACAGGAAACAGTGGGCCATGTGTTAAAAGCGAAGAACGAAGGTGTAAATGTGAATGGTTATTTCATCTGGACACTTACCGATAATTTTGAATGGGCAGAAGGTTACCATCCGCGTTTCGGGATTATCCATGTTGACTTTGAAACGCAAAAGCGCACTATAAAAGCATCGGGTAAATGGTATAGCAACTTTTTAAACCACAGGTAACTTCACACAATATTAACTTAACTGTGCAGATAAGCTAATGGTACGGGACTAATTTTGTCCCGAATGGAATTATCTCTAACAAGTGCACTAAAGCAAAACAGTACCGCAGCTCTTGAAGAAGCGTATTCCATACACCATGCCCAGCTTTATAGTTTCATTTACCACAAAACGCAATCTGCTTACCTTGCAGAAGAGGTGGTACAGCTTACTTTTATCCGTTTGTGGAAACAGCGCGATCAATTAAAAGAAAACGTAGCGCTTCAAATTCAGTTGTTCGGTCCGCTGGAAAATAGTCATTGGCCATCACCCAATTTATACTGTTGGCCCAAGGATCAAAAACTACGATACCCTTGCAGTAAGGAAAGTATTAAAGGATGTTTTAGAGCGCAACAAAGTTGACATTTATTTATCAGGTCACGACCATTCGCTGCAACACCTGAAACCAGAAGGCCATACCCATCATTTTATATCAGGCGCAGGTTCTGAAGTTACACCTGTTACCACTGGAATAGCCTACAGCCGTTTTGAAGCCGCAGATTATGGGTTTATGTATTTCTCGGCAGATAAAAACAGGTTCAATGCAAAAGTTATCAATGCAGAAGGTAAAGTCATTTATCAAACCACATTGTCCAAATAGCTCATTTAAACAAAGCTACTTTAATGAGCACTAGGTAAATTATCGGATATTTTACCTGGTGCACTAGTAAAAATATCCGATAATTTACCTAGTGTCTATATTTCAAAAACAGAAAACCGGGTGCTTATCAACCACTACAATACAATAAAGCCCGGTCTGCATAACGCAAACAGGGCTTTACTATATAAATCAAAACTGGAATTAGAAGCTATATCTCAATCCAAATTGCATTTGAAAACGAGATGCGAAGAAGTCTTTAGAATAACTGCTCACATCAGCATCTTTAAAAGTATAAGTTGGGTACGCAGTTGCAGTACCTGCAGCAGCCGTAGTTAAGCCCATACTAGCCATTGAATTGAAGGTATTAGGAGAGAAGTATTGTACGCCCCATTTTTTGTTCAATAAATTGGTAAGGTTAACGATGTCATAGGTAAATGACAAAGTATGTTTGTGATCCCCGTTTGTTACAATCCTGAAGTCTTGAGTAAAACGGAAATCAGCCTGGTAGTTCCATGGCGTGCGTACAGCATTACGCTCTGTAAACTGTCCTCTTCTAGAACTAAGGTAGTTATTACCATCAATGTAGGCATCAAAAGCTGCAGCTTGTGCGGCATTTGCAGTAGTAAAGAACTTAGCAGTTTCGCCAACATTAGGAACATATAGCAAACTCACTGTTTGTCCTGTTCCATTAACCCGACTATTTACCAATCCAAGAGAGTATGGTGTACCAGATTGCGCACTGAAGAATAAGGAGAAGCTTGCAGCATATTTACCCTGAGCATCCCAATTGTGCCTGTAGTTCATTGACGATACAATGCGGTTACGAATATCAAAGTTAGAATTTGCTAAACCCGGATCGTTAGGATTCAAAGCCTGGTTTAATTGCCAGTTACTTTCCATTGAATTACGGATTCCGTTGGTAATATCTTTAGACTGTCCGTAAGTATAAGCTACCATCATGTCAAAATTCCCCATTGATTTGCTAGCTTGTGCCGTTAAGCTGTAACGGTATCCCTCACTTGTATTAGACAATAAATAAGCATTGGTATATAAGGGATTGATAGCTTGCGTACCAGCAACTCTTTGGTAAATTGGCTGTTGCTTATTTACATCATAAGGATAATAAATTGGTGCATCAGCCAGGTTAATCATTTGGAATTTCAAATCATGGATAACCTTGGTAAAAATACCCTCAACAGTAAATTTCCATTGATTTTCAGTTTTATAATCAAATGCTAAACTGCTTCTCCATGTTTTTGGCATTTTAAAGTTGTTGTCAATTAAATCTACCTGTGTGGCACCATTAGCATTATTTACATTTACCCCTTGTTTAGCCACAAAACCAGCCTCACCATTACCAGTTAAGGCATCTCTGATCGGATCAGAACCTACAGCAGGATTTACCTGGCTGGTTCCGCTATACGTAAACGACTTGTCGTAAGCACCGTAAGTTACACCATTGTTGTAATACGCATAACCCAACCATGCAAAAGGAACACGACCAGTAAACAAACCAGTTCCACCGCGCATCACCAAACTTTGATCGCCCAATACATCGAAATTAAATCCAACCCTTGGAGATATCTGTACCTGACCTAAGAAATCATTTTTAATGTCTTTAGGCTGAGTGTAAGTGTAAGTTGTTCCATAAGCAGGATCTACAGGAGCATTGGTTGTTTTTGTACTCAATGGCTGTTTGTTTGGCATATCGGCCAGGTCAAATCTAATTCCATAAGTCAGCTTAAAACGGTCAGTCCATTGAAATTGGTCTTCTCCATATAAACTAAACATATTTACACGAAACTCTGCAGGAGGATTACTCATAATGTTATCCCTGCTGTTGTTTGCATAATTAAAATTGGTCCTGACACGTGAAGGCTGATTGGCAGCAAGCTGATTGATGCCATCATAATTGATCCTTCCGTTCCATGCATTTACAAATCCGTAAGTGATGTTGTACAATTCATTGTGCGTACCAAAAGTAAAGGTATGCTTTCCCTTAGTCCAGGTTAGGTTATCGGTAAATTCAAATGTTTTCTGTTTCATGTTAAAAACACTCGCTTCACGGTCCGATCCCAGGAATATAGTTCCGCCAGTTCCTTTAATTTCAATTTGAGGAATTGCAGCGTTAATAGTCGGCTCCCTATAATCATGAATATTAGAATAACCAATTACAAGGCTGTTTGAAAAATCAGCAGAAACCCTGCTTTTTAATTCAGCAACAGTAGAACTCTGGTTGTTGTATTGAATAAAATCGATACCACCGAACCTAAAGTTTTGCTGATCGCGTTCTAAGTTTGTAGCTTCAGATCTAATGGTATTGTTACGGATGGTCAACTGGTTTTTATCATTGATATTCCAGTCCAAACGATTAAAGAACTTGTTAGATTTTGCATATACATTGTAATTATCAAAAGAACCAACATCAATACCATAGTTTGTCTTCATGATATCCGTAATTCTTTGCGCATCAGCAAGGTTAATCACTTTCATATCTGCAGAACCAGCTCCTAAAATTACAGGGTCCTGGCGACGGGTAATTTCCTCATTGGTAAAGAAGAACAATTTATCTTTAACAATTGGCAAGCCTAAACGGAAACCAGTTTGATATTCATGGAAAGATGAAGGCAGTTTAGAACCGTCACCAGTTTTGTTTTTACCGATTAAAGAAGCATTACGTCCAAAACCATACACTGATCCAGATACCGTGTTTGTACCAGAACGGGTTACCGCATTTACGCTACCGCCGGTAAAGTTACCAATCTTAACATCATAAGGTGCCAGTAATACCTGAACATCCTGAATGGCATCAATAGATACAGGATTAGTTCTTGTACTGCTACCTGGCATACCAGAACTTCCACTCTGGCCACCCAATGACGGACTAAAACCAATCGCATCGTTGTTAATGGCACCATCAATAGTTACGTTGTTGTACCTAAAGTTAGTTCCCATAAAAGAGTTGTCTTTACTTACCTGTGGCGTTGCACGTGTAATATCAGTTAAACTGCGGCTTACCGTAGGCATGTTTTTGATTTGTTGCTCACCTATCTGAACACCAGAACCTATTTTAGTACCGCCTTTGGTACCTTTTACAGTTACTTCGCTCAGCTGCTGACCTTCATCAACAAGGGTAAAGTCCAATCTTTGGTCAACCCCTAAGCCAAGGTTAATATTAGTTTTTTCTTGTTTGTTGTAACCTATATACGTTACAGTAAGTTTGTAAGGACCCCCAGGATTTAAGTTTGTTAAACGAAAATATCCATCGGCCGATGTAACAGCACCATATTTGGCACCCGTAGAAACATTAATCAATAGTACACTAGCTCCGGGAATGCTCAATCCTTTGGCATCCCTTACTTTTCCATTGACACTTGAGGTAGTTACCTGCGCATTTACGCTAAGCCCGATCAACATCAGGAGCATAAGTGCAGCAAATTGTAGCTTTGTTTTCATTGCTTGTTTTTATTTTTTCCAAAACTACAGCCGCAACATGATGTTAATATTAAATTGATATTAATACCAATCGGAATTAACATGAAATTAAAAATGGATTAAAATGAGATTAAAATATGGCTTTAAACCATCAGGAAGGCAATTTTTATAATCTACGTTTTTAAGCTCAAAACCCAACAAAGCCTTAATTTCATGTTTCCTCAATATTAAGTTTATGTTAACAAGCCCAAAATCAAGGCAACAATACATATTAAGCAAGTGTTAACTTTTGAATTTTTTCGAATTCCTTAACATTGAACTGTAAATTCTACAGAATTCCCGTATCTCATCTGAATCACATCTATTTAATTTGCTACATTTTATTATTGTAAATTTTACGTATATTTAAAATAACCAAATCATTAACCCGTCATGAACCGTTTGCTTACCATATCCGGAATATTACTCTTCCTGCTAAGTACGATAACCGGCTTTAGTCAGGACAAAGCGCACATCATCAGTTTTGAGTTTTATAATGACACATTCAACTTAAAAGTAGACCCTTCCGTATTAGTTGCGCCACCAGCAGAGCTTTCTAAGACATATATCTTGAACAGTTATGATCAAGTCAACAAAGGTTCCTATCAAGCTATTATAGACACCTTAACAGCTTACAAAGCCAACCACCATTTAAACGATTGGTTATATTACCAGCTCGTACGCAAAACCGCCCAGGAAATTAGCCCTAAAAAAGAAAACTATGAGCGCTACACTTTTTACAAATGGTTTTTAATGGCAAAATCTGGTTACGATGTAAGGTTAACCATTGCCGACAACCGCATCATCTTTTACGTATACAATGATGAAGACATTTCAGACATTCCCTTTACTACCTATAGGGGCAAAAAATACATGTGTTTAAACCATCATGATTATGCCTATGCAGACTTAAACAAAGTGCCGCCCTATGAAATGATCAGCGTACCGGAAGCTAAAGATGCTTTTTCTTATAAGGTAACCAGGATGCCAGATTTTAAACCAGAAGATTACCGGGAGAAAGAAATAGCGTTTAATTATGGACGCAAAGCCTACCATTTTAAAGTAATGCTCAATCCTGAGGTGGAGAACATTTTCGCAAATTACCCTGGTGTTGATTTTGAATCTTACTTTAACATTCCACTCAGTAAAGAAACTTATGGTTCACTAATCCCCATGCTTAAAAAGAATTTGGAAGGCATGAAACAGAAAAAAGGAGTGGATTACCTGATGCGCTTTACCCGTTATGCCTTTTTATACGAGGATGATGAACAAAACTTTGGTAAAGAGAAGCGATTGTCACCAGAGGAGACCTTGTTTTCAAAGTATAGCGACTGTGACGACCGCGCCGCACTGTTCTTTTACCTGGTAAAAGAGATTTACAACTTGCCCATGATTGCCATGTTATACCCAACACACATCACCATGGCTGTACAATTTGATAAACCAATAGGAATGCCAATCGTTTATCAGGGAAAAACCTATTCGGTTTGTGAGCCTACGCCACAGAAAGAAAACCTAAACATCGGGCAGCTCTCTTCTAATTTAAAAAACCTGGCTTATCAGGTTGTCTATTGTTATGAGCCTAATTCCAGATAAAACTTAAAATAAATAAGGCCCCTACCTGCAAAGGATACAAGTTTTAAGATTTGTTAATATTAAGGGAATATCCCTACGGTATTTTTGAAAAAAAAACTGACATCAAAGCCGAGGCCACCCAATCCATAGACAACCTGCTAACCTCATTGAAAAGTGGTGATCATGCAGCGATGGAATTCATTTACCAAAATTATTGGGAGATGGTATTGGATACCGCCTATAAAAGGCTTCGGGATGAAGACATTGCACAAGACATTTCCCAGGAAATCTTCATCTCACTTTGGGAAAACCGGGCAGGCCTGCAAATTGACAGCAGCCTTGAAGCCTGGTTAAAAGGAGCAGTTAAATACAAAGTGATTAACTATTTTAAATCTTCAATTGCTAAAGAAAAGCACGAAGATGACATCATCAGGCTGCTGGGCAATCAACATCAAACATCAGCAGAAAGCAGCCTGATACTTAAAGACCTCAACAAACAACTTGATGAGGCCATGGAAGAACTCCCAGAAAAAATGCGACTCATTTTTTCGATGAGCAGAAAACAAGAGAAGTCCATTCAGGAAATTGGCGACGAGCTAAACCTATCTGCACAAACGGTAAAAAATCAAATTTCCGCAGCACTCAAAATGGTTAGGAAAAAGCTGTCCTACACCCTACTATTGATCATCTGTTTACTGTTAACGCAAGCTTAACTCAACCTTAACATCTTTCGTTAGTACCAATCTTCTTTTGAGTTGACTTGTTTATAGATGACACAAGAAGAACAAGCAAAAGAACTGCTTAAAAAATATTTAAATAAAGAGCTTGACCCTATTGCTACAAAACAGGTAGAAGAGTGGTACAATTCGTATGAGCAAGATGGTGGTTACCTCGAAAAAGAAAAAAAAGCTGTCATAGCAAAACAAATGCAGGATAAACTGCAACAAGTAATGCACACCAGTAAGCGAGGTATATTGCGCTTGCCGCTGCAACAAACCTGGTTAAGGGTTGCAGCCGCAATAGCGATCATTTCAGGCCTCGCAGTATTATTATGGCCTCACACCACTAAGCAAGTGGCTGCAGAACAATTTGTTTCCATCAGCACATCCGCAACTCAAAAAAAGAACATCAAATTGGCCGATGGCTCAGAAATCTGCCTTTCCCCCTCTTCAAAACTTTTATATCCCGCTAAATTTAGTTCATCCCAAAGGGTAGTTGAACTTGCCGAAGGGGAAGCATTTTTTAAAGTTGCACACGAAGCGCACAGAGGTTTTATTGTAAAAACATCAGACGATTTACAAACCAAGGTACTCGGCACTTCCTTTACCATCAAATCTTATCATGCAAAGGGAAATATAGAAATTGTAGTGGCCACTGGTAAAGTTTCGGTGGGTAACACTCAACAAACCTTTGGTACCTTAATCAAAGGCCAACAACTCTCCTACCATAAACAAAAAAGGATGGCCATGATTAGTTATACACCTCAGCCCGTTTACACTGATCTTGTTTTTGAAGGCACCACGCTACAAAAAGCCATCAAGCAACTGGAATATGCATACAGCATCAATATTGTGCTAAACCACCCAGACTTATACAATTTAAAATGTGCAGCAGTATTTAACACCAGGCAAAAACCAGAAGAGATCCTGGACATCCTCTGTAGCCTCCATCACTTAAAATTCAATGCATCCGAAGATCATAAAACCTTTAATATTTATAGAAAGATGAAGAGATAATTACCATTAAATGAACCAGTGCTGATCAGATCAGCACCGGTATTTAAAGCCGGGCCCCTTATGCCAATAAATAACCTGGCTTATTTAAAACACTATTAATGTTATAAAACCACTAAATATATGAAACAATCCTCAATTAAGAGGTCAACAGCTCTTTATAAAGCAATGAAATATTCAATATTAACTTTTTCAGTCCTTTGCAGCTTTTGCGTAGCCCTTATGGCCTCGCCAACAATGGCCCAAAAGTTAGAGAAAAGTACGGTTACCATGTCCATCGCAAAAGGACAATCTACCACACTTATCCTGAAGAAAATAGAAGCCATTACCGGACTTCGTTTTGTTTACAATCCAGATAGAATTGTGAGAAACGACCTGACTGCTTCTTTCAGAAATGAAAAAACTGCAAAGGTGTTAAGTACACTCGGGTTCAGGGCAATGGAAAAAGGAGATTTCGTGATCCTAAGCAACCTCCCAGTAAAGCAAAAAGTGGAAAAAGTGATTACCGGAACGGTAAAAGACTCTACCGCTAAAATGGGAATGCCAGGTGTATCTATTAAAGTTTTAGGCACGCAAACAGGCACCAGGACCGATGCAGAAGGAAAATACAGCCTTCGGGTATCAGATGATGCGGTATTGTCTTTTTCTATGATTGGTTACAAAACGGTACAGGTAAAAGTTGGAGACAACCCAATCATCAATGTAGCTATGGTGGAAGACAACTCCCGTTTAAATGAGGTAGTAGTTGTAGGTTATGGAACACAAAAGAAAACAACCCTTACTGGTGCAATTAGTGCTGTAGCTTTAGATAAATTATCTTCACGATCATTAAACAGTGTGGGTGAAGTACTGGCAGGAAAAACTCCAGGCGTAATGGTAACCAATGAAGGTGGAGACCCAACTTCAGCGCCCCGTGTAAACATTAGAGGTGCTGGTGGTATTAACGGAGAAAATGTTTTGTACGTAATTGACGGATCCATCTATCAGGGCACTCCAAAAATAGATCCTGTAACTGGAAAAACAATTTTTAGTGCACCACAGATCAATCCAAATGATATCGAATCTATAAGCGTATTAAAAGATGGTTCGGCTGCTATTTATGGTGCAAGAGCATCTGGAGGTGTAATTTTAATTACCACTAAAAAAGGCACAAGTGGAAAAATGAGGATCTCTTTTGATGCAAAAACCGGAGCACAAAGTGTTTGGAAAAAAGTGGAATCTTTAAACGCAGTGCAACGTGCAGCGGTTGCTGCCACCGCTGCAAAAAACGGAAACACAACAATTCTTCCTGCATTTGACGCCTCAAAATATCCCGATGGGCAAATTACCCGGACAAATTGGATGGATGAAATTTTCAGAACTGGCTTAATTCAGGATTACAATGCAGCCATTAATGGAGGTAATACAGAATCCAATTTTTACATGAGCTTTAATTACCGCAAAGCAGAAGGTATCGTTTTAAATACAGAAGCTAAACGCTATAACTTTCGCCTAAATTCCGACCATGTGGTTACCCCATGGCTTAAATTTGGTGAAAATCTATCTTTTAGCAGTACAGATGGAAATGGAGCCAATACCAGCAGCGATTATACCGGCGCATTACTTTCTGCTATTTATTACCCAACCAATGGCACGCCATATAATGCAGATGGATCTTTTGCAGGCTTACCCGGAGGACAGTACGCTGGCGATTACGGTGATATTGTGAACCCTGTTGCTGAACTAAAACGTATGGACATCAGCAATCCTTTAAATGTTCTTGTAGTCAATCCTTATGCCTTACTTACTTTGGCAAAGGGCTTAACATTCAGGTCAAACTTAAGTATCACCAAATCTTTCAACAATTATAAAAGCTTCACGCCAAAACGTCCCGAAGTCGGTAAACCCGTATTGAGCAATTCCCTGGTTGAAAGCAACAGCAGGATGTCTGATTTCCTTGCAGAACAGGTCCTTAATTACCACACACTAATTGGAATGCATAATCTTGATTTCACAGGTGGTTATTCTTTTCAAAAGTATACTGAAAAAGGAATGTCAGTTTCCGCGATCGGGTTTGACGATGAGTCTCCATCTTACCGGTATTTGGTAAATGCCACAACCACTCAGCCAGCTACAAGTTACCTCACTAAATATGCATTAGCTTCGTTATTTGCCAGGGCAAACTATAATTATTCAGAAAAATATCTATTGTCATTGATCGGTCGCAGAGATGGTTCTTCTCTTTTGGCCAATAAAGATAACAGGATAAATTATTATTACTCTGCTTCTGCAGGATGGGTGTTGAATAAAGAGAACTTTTTAAAAGAAACCACTTGGATCAGCGAATTAAAACTCAGAGGAAGTTATGGTTATATTGGTAACCTTGGAAGTTTAAATCAACAGGATGCAAGCCCTCTACTAACGGCAACGCAAGCCTATTTTGGACAAACACCGACTGTTCAAAACGGTTATGTTTCCACTGCACTTGAAAACTTTAATCTTGGATGGGCAGAATCAAAACAAACCAATATTGGTGTTGATTTTGGCATTTTTAATAATAGACTGAGCTTAAATGCTGATTATTTCATTAAAGACATCAGTAAAATGATCCTTAAAAAATCCCTCCCAGGCACATCAGGATTGGCTACACAAACCGTTAATGCCGGCTTAGTACGCGATAAAGGGATTGAATTGGGCATTACTTATAGCAGTGATAAAAGCAGGGATTTTAACTATTCCGTGAATGCAACTTTAGGCAAGTTAAATAATAAAGTGATCAGACTGGATGAAGGATTAGAAACCATAGCCATTACAAATAACTTTAGAAACGAATTGGCCCCATTAGTGGTTAAGACAGGACAAGAATTATACAGCTATTATGTATTAAAAACTGAAGGAATTTTCCAAAGCCAACAGGAAGCAGACAACTATAAAAATGCCAGTGGTGCAAAAATACAGCCTAATGCAAAAGCCGGCGATTTTAAGTTTGCAGATTTAGATGGTAATGGTACTATCGATAGTAAAGACCGTTATTTTGCAGGTAGTGCCTATCCTAATTTTTCTTATGGCCTAAGCTTTAATGCAGCTTACAAAAACTTTGACCTTAATATTTTTGCGCAAGGTGTACAAGGCAATAAACTTTTCAACGCCGTAAAGCGCACCACATATAGCGCCAGTGGCCCTTCATATAATAAACTTGTCGGTATTTTGGACGCCTGGTCACCTGAAAATCCAAATGGAAAAGTACCGATCATTTCTACTTCTGATGCCAACGGAAACTTTAATGCTTCAGATTTCTACGTTGAAAATGGATCTTATCTACGTTTACGCAACGTAACCCTTGGCTACACACTTCCATCAAGTTTAACCAGTAAGTTTAAAACAGGTGCAGTTCGCATTTATGCAACATCAAACAACCTGTTTACCATTACCAAATATTCAGGTTTTGATCCGGAAATTGGTATGGATAACTATGGGTTAGATACAGGTCGTTATCCTCAGGCAAGAAGCTTTATGTTAGGCCTAAGTGTGAATTTATAATTTTAAAAGACGAAAAATGAACCGAAATATAAAATATATAGTACTGGCAGTTGCAGCCATTTTAGCTTCATGTACCAAACAACTGGATATTGCTCCTGAAGGTGCCCCTTCGGCACAAAACTTCTGGAAAACGAAAGAAGATGCCGTAAAAGCAGAAGCAGGCATGTATAACGAATATAACGACGAGAATTTTTACGGTCGTGGAATGTTCTGGTTCATCAACGCCAGTGATGACATGGTAACCGGAAGGAATAAACCAGAAGCGGATAACATCAAAAACTTCAACAAAACTTATTTGGGAGGTGGTTATACAGAATCGCAATGGTCAATGCGCTACTCCATTATCAAAAAAGCCAATGACATTATCAAAAATGTTCCTGGCATTGTAATGGATGAGCAGCTAAAAAAACAAATTATTGGCGATGCCTATTTTAATGCTGGTTTGGTTTACTTTCAATTGGCAGCCAACTATGGCAATGAAAAAGCAGGCGTTCCAATTGTAACGCCAGAATCTAATCCGGCCGTTGCTGTGCCAAGAGCGGCCAACGTAAATGAAAATTACGATTACATCATTCAATTGTTTTTAAAGGCGGCAGACAATTGCCCGCTGTTTAGCGCAATGAACCCAGCCGACTACGGAAAGGCGCACAAAACAGCTGCATGGGCTTATTTATCAAAAGTGTACCTGTATAAAAAAGACTATGTAAATGCTAAAAAGTATGCAGATATGGTAATTGGCGCGGGCATCCATGACCTTGTACTAACTGGCTTTGCAGATGTATTTAAAGCATCAAACAACTGGTCTAAAGAATACATCTGGTCGGTTGTTTGTACACCAAATGGTGGCGGTACAGGTTGGGGAAGTAAATTACCTGGTGTAATGCTGACCAATAAAGCCTGGGGAATTTATAACGGATGGGGATACTATTTGCCAACAAAAGAGCTTTATGATTCTTACGAAACCGGCGACCAGCGTCGCGAAGCCACGATTTTAAAACCTGGAGATAAATTTATGTTTTTTGGTGCTGAGCGTACCTTTACAAAAGATGCCGGAGCAACTTCAAACTATCAGTTTAAGAAGTACATGGAACCATTTACTTATGCAAACCCGATTCCTACACACGTAAATCCTAACGGAGACAATGGAACAACAGACCTGAATGTTCCTTTGATGCGTTTTGCAGAAGTGTTGTTAATTAAAGCAGAAGCAGCCATAAATGCAGATGGCATTGGTGCAGGCGATGCAGAGTTAAACCGCATAAGGGTACGTGCCGGACTTCTACCAAAAACAGGAATGACTATGGTAGATCTTAAACGTGAACGCAGAAATGAACTGGCAGGTGAATGGGCCGACCGTCACCGTGACCTGGTAAGATGGGGCGATGCAGAAGCAACTTACGCTAAGCCGTTACATGATTTTGATGGCACGGTAAACTGGCCTGCCCGTACTTTCGACCCACTAATTCATGGCGTTTGGGCTGTTCCTCAAAAGGAAATTGATAACAGTGGTGGTGTAATTAAACAAAACTTTGGATGGTAATTAAAAATCTATTCCAATACACATTGAGCCTTTGCCTGCTATTTTCCCTGCAGGCAGGGGCTCAGTCTGTATTGTCTCCCAATAGCGGACACAGTCACAACGACTATCACCAAAACATCCCCCTGCTGAAAGCATATTATGCGGGTATGGGTTCTATAGAGGCTGATGTTTTTTTAAAAAATGGTCAGCTCTATGTAGCGCACGATACTACCGAAATTACTGAAGATGCAACCTTAAAAAAGTTATACCTGGAACCCCTGGCAAAGCTTTATGCTAAAAACGGCAACAAACCTTATGCAAAAGCAGGTATGAAACTGCAATTGGTGGTAGACATAAAAACCGACTACCAACATGTGCTTCCTGTGTTAATTGCCCAATTAAAAGCTTATAACAATACCTTTAACAGCAGCAAAAATCCCGATGCCATACAAATTGCCATCAGCGGAGATATGCCTGTACCTGCAGCATTTAAAAACTATCCAGATTATATTTCTTTTGATGGACGTCCAAATGTCAAGTATACCGCCGATCAGCTGAAACAGGTTGCCATGATTAGCGATGACCTGAAAAACTACACCGACTGGAATGGTAAGGGCACACCAACACCTGGCGATGCAATTAAATTAAAAGCAGTAATTGATCAGGCACACCAAATGAAAAAACCTTTCAGGTTTTGGGCCAGCCAGGATAGTCCGAATACATGGGTTGAACTGGAAAAACTTGGTGTAGACTGGATCAATACAGATGTACCGGAAAAACTACGGGATTTTTATACCGGTAGAGATAAACTGACCTATACAAATCCAATAGCTTACCCGGTTTATACGCCATCTTATAAAGTTGACGGGCTTAAAAAGCGAGTTAAGAATGTAATCCTGTTGATTGGCGATGGCATGGGCCTGGCACAAATCCACGCCGGTTGGATTGCCAACCATGGAGACCTGAACATGACCAGGATGCAAAACAGCGGCTTTTCACAAACAGGCGCTGCAAACTCCGGAAATACAGATTCTGCCGCTGGTGGGTCTGCAATGGCAATGGGCGAAAAAACAAACAACCGTTACATTGGGATGGGTACAGATGGTAAACCAAGGACCAACCTTCCAGACACCTTAGCCGGCTATGGAATTAAAAGTGGCCTGATTAGTTCAGGAGACATTACTGATGCTACACCTGCCGCTTTCTATGCCCATCAGTCAGACCGAAGTTACAGCAAGGCCATTGCAAAAGATTTTTTAAACGGACATGTGGACGTACTGGTGGGATCAAACCAGAAAAGCTTTTTAGAAAACCCGGATGCCTCCTTAATGGGAAGGCTTAAAAACAAAGGCTATACCTTAAATGGTTCTATAGAAGAATTCAACAAACAAAGTAATGGCAAACAATTGGTTTTACTTCCAGATTCAGCCACGCGTCCGGTAAAGGATGGCCGGGGAGATATGCTGGTACAATCGCTTAAAAAAACCATTGCACTGTTAACTAATAAAAAAGGGTTCTTCATCATGGCCGAGGGTGCTCAAATTGATTACGGAGGACACAGTAACGATTTAAAATATGTGGTTACGGAACTGCATGATTTTGACAAAATGGTATCCGCCGCTATACAATTTGCAGATCATGATGGCGAGACCTTAGTGGTAGTTACTGCCGATCATGAAACCGGAGGATTAACGCTCTTAGAAGCTTCGGCTGCTGATGGCAGGATCCAGGGCGAATTTAGCACCAATGACCATACCAATATCATGGTGCCGGTATTTGCATACGGCCCACAGTCTTCTGAATTTAGAGGTACCTATCAAAATACAGAGATCTTTAAAAAGATTCTTAAAGTATTAGCACCCTACCGATAGGTAGGATGCTAATGAATTTACCATTGTCTATCCGGATAGAAAAACAGTCTTGAACGGTTCAATAAGCCAAAATTATGGGCAAAGAAGTACGGTTGTACCAGTCCTTTTTCACCCGATAGCGGAAAGCTCATTGAAGCTGCACTATATTTACTTAATGCCTCATTATCCTCAAATGCCCACTGGTCTGTGGTTCCGGCCTTGGTAAAATGGATACTGGAATTACCCAGTAAACTACTGCTCCCAAAATCGGGCGCTGCAATATAATCGAAATAAATCCAGGTTTTAGGCCGTAAATTCTTAACCAGATAGTGCCTGTATTCCTGTCCGGTTGTGTTGTCCCTTCTATACAAAAAAACATCAAAAGGTGCATCACTATCTGTATACTGCACATAAAAGCCCAGTTTATTGATATTGGCATCTGAAGTTGGAGGATTGATCTCCAGCTCCTTGCCATCAAGATAAATAAAATTAAACATTGCTTTTGTACCCGTGGCCGGAAGGGGGCGGCTAAGCAGTACTTTTTTAGTCCCCGTTTCCGTTAGCGTAAACATCCGCTCCTTTTGCCCGGCATACTTGTAGGCAATACTGGCCCCCATAATAGATCCTGGCTTAAAAAGATACCCTCCGTTAGCTATACCAGTACCATATAAAGTAGTGTCAACACTCATTTCCAGATCCGTCGAACCTCCATTATAACCGTTCACTATAATTTGCATGGCTTTTTCTGCCTCTATATTTTCTTTATTGCAGGCCATAAATGCCATAGATAAAAATAGAAGCAGTACTGATAATTTAAGATGTTTATTTGTATGTCTCATTGTTGTGCTAATCATTATAGTTCCAAATCTTTTATAAATCTTATACTGTTCGCTGCCTGGCTTTCACTGAATATGTACAACTTGGAAGCCGCCGCCGAAGCTGCTGGCTTAGGCGCCGTTGAAGAAGTAACGTGCCAGGTGTATCCGGTACCCTCGGTATAAAATTCATTCGTACCAGCTTTGTAAATATAGACAAGGAATAATACAGAAGTATTCTGCCCATTATAAGGTTGTGATGCCGTAGAAAAGGTTGGTATAGTGATCAGTTCACTAAACTCATTAGGCTTTACATTTCTTATCCTTGTGATCTCTTCCGCTACTTTAGGCGTAAAGTAATATTTGATCAATGCAATATCTACAGGCTGGCTGTAACCAGTGAGTGTGGGCTTAAACATGTAGCTGATTTTGAGCTTACCGGGTTCAACGGCTGGAATCTCCGGCATATCACTAACTTTTCCATCCAGGTAAAAGAAACTGATGGTTGCGGGGCCATCTTCCTTTTTTATTTCCTTTTCCAGCACCAGCTTACCTGTTGCTTTTTCAGTTACAGTAACCTTAACACTATTCTCGTTGGCTTGAAACGTATATGCATCGCTCAGGTTAGAAGAGCCCCTCGGAAACTCTGACTTGAATTTAATTGTATCGACCTTTATTTCAAGGTTTCCTGAGCTTCCATTATAGCCTTTTATGGTAATAGGCAGCATATCGCCCTTATACAAAAAATCGTCCTTGCCTTTGTCGCAGGCAGCTAGCAATAACAGGAAGGCTCCCATTAGTATGCTGTAAAATATATTTGTAAGTTTCATCTTTATTTTTTTATGATTTGATATTTAGAAAGAGTAAGAAACAGAAAGGCTAAACGAAGTGCCGACTCTACGCGTAAAAGTATCTTTATCGCCAATGCGCGTTTTAGTCTTCCCGTCTGCCGAAGTCTCGTAATAACCTTCCTCGTATTTCTGCGAAAAGCCATATTTCCATTCATAGATATCGGCCCAGTCAGATACACCAGTTGCACTAATTGCCGACATTGCCATGCCTTTCCATTTGTCCAATAGCTTATAAGTATCATTGCTGTTGATGTAAAAACGATAAGGATTATTAAACAGGTTGCTCATGTTCAATTTTGTTTGCAGCTTTCTGCTCTTTAAAAAGCGATAGCTCAATTGCGCATCCAACTGGTTTCTTGGACGTTCATATTCTACAATATCCGGTGTTAAGCCCGTTGTAAAGGTCTTGTAGCCCATATGGTTAAAAGCAACATTGGCGCCGAGCCGGTTTCCATCATATTGCAGTCCCAAATTGTACAATACAGGGACCTGTCCATACAGCGGCCTTTTCTCTTTTTGTAACACCTTAGTACGGTATTCATAGTTTATGCCATACTTATCACTAGCCATACTTTTACCCTGGAACGCGCTGGCCTGCACTTCCGAACTTTGCAAGGTCAGGTTTCCGCTTACATACACATTGTCCAGGAATTTCCATGTTGGTGTTATAAAACCCAGGCTTTTGCGAACGTCAAACTCCCAGCCATCTACCTTTGCCCATTCCGAGTTCTGAGTGGTTACATACACCCGCATGCTGGCATCAATCTGGGTCCGGTACAGTTCCACTGGTTTATCAAAGTATTTATGAAAATAACCGAAGGAGATGACTTCTCCGGGTTTCGGATACCACTCAAGACGAAGGTCATAATGGTCAATCAATGTAGAAAGTACACCTTCATTACGGCGATAAGCCCCAATAGCAGGATCAAGACGAACCATTCGGGAATTTTCAATCAGTGCAGGTCTCACAACCGACCGTGAATAAGCGGCACGGACATTCAAATCCTTTAACGGAGTAAGTGTCAGGTTTGCCGAAGGCAGGTAATGCCAGGTTTTTTCTTCCGTTTCAGGATCGGCAAAAGCACTCACAATCTTACCCGTTTCCGGATCAACAAATTGAAGTTGTTCGCTTTGTCTGATCTGCTCGGTAATCGCAATGTCGTTTGCACCATTTTTTAACCGCTCATACTTATAGTATTCCGCACGAAGACCCCATACCAGGCGTGCCCAACTTGTAAAATGGTTGTCCAACATCCCAAAAATGGCTTGATTGGTATTTCTACCCTTGTAGCCGTTCTGCGAAAAACCGGCGGGATAATAAAACAGATCCTTTAGCGGGTCGTTAAAATCCAGGTACTTACCCCAGTCCTGTACAGGCAAATAAGCGAATGCGCCCCCTTGTACCGTACTAATTGGCAACACTGTCCAGTCGTAGGTACCTTCGCGGCGTAGAAATTGGTAACCAGACTTAGCAGTTTGTTTCTGGCCTAACAGGTTAAAACGGTAGCTTAACGCACCTTCCGCAATCCTATTGGTTTCTTCGTAAAGGTACTGCGCCCTATTAAATGTCCCGGCCCCGGCGCTATTATAAGCACTGGGCATAACGTTATAGACTGTAGCATTCAATGTCTTAGTTGGGGCCAACCATGCTTCTACGGCATCCTTTTCCAGGTTGGTCAACCTACTTTGCGAAACATTCCAGTCTAAACGGAAGTCGCCAAAAGTATGCTCGCCGTTCACTCTGTTCTGCAACAGATCAATAAACTTCGGACGATCATATTCACGGATAGCAGGCAAGTCTTTTCCAAAACCGATGTCATTACCAAAACCCACTATGCGCGAAAACTGGTTGTTAAAAACACGGGAATAAAAATTTCGGGACGTGATTTTGTGATTTTTAGAGTTCCATCCCAGGTTAAAAAGTGCTCCCCAACTCGTATTAAAATTATATTGGTTCGCAAACGTAGGTTCTATTTCCTGTCCAGTCTGTGTATCATAAGACGGGTTGCCTATTTTTTCCCAGACCCCGCGGCCAAAATGAGAGATGTTATCTATTGATTGCTCATTGCGATAGCTGATAGAGCCTACAAAACCCAGGCGACTGTTCTTGAGCAGATAGCTACGTCCAAGGCTAAATTGATAATTCTGTCCCGGCAAAGTTTTGTAAGTTCTCGTACCCAAACGTTCTAAGCCACCTATCTTTTTGTTCTGTTCTGCAATCATGGCCGGCGTAATTAGTGTAACACCTGGTGAAGGTATTGCGTTTGGGACTGTTGGGTTATAGTTTCCCTGGTTAAAAATCATCAGGTCCTTGGGGAAATGGTTACGGCTGCCATCATCAAATCCAAGGTAGTCGTTTTTACCGCGACCATAACCCAGAAAATCCTTACCTGTGCTTCCGTTAACATATTTACCACCAAAGCTGAAAGTAGTAAAATTGTTATCTGGTACTGCAAGGGTGCTGATCTGCACCAATCCACCACCAAAGCCAAAACTCATGTCAGGTGTTGCTGTTTTAGACACCACCACATTGTCAATCAGGTTACTCGGCACAATGTCAAATTCAAAGTCGCGCACCTGTACATCAGTACTTGGCAAGGTTGCGCCGTCCATCATGGCCAGGTTATAACGCTCTGCTATTCCCCTAATCACTACACGACGGTTATCTGTAGTACTAATTCCGGAGATCCTTTTGAGTGTTTCGCCCACATTTTTATCTGGTAGTACAGCAATCTGTTCAGCACTCAGACCATTAGAAATACCGGCCTCGTTCTTTTGGCGAGTGTAAAGCGCAGCCACACTTTCTTTCTTATAGCTACCCGTTACCACCACCTGGTTTAAAGTACTTGAGGTCGCATTTAGTACTACATTGAGATTGGTGAGCTGCCCAGCCTTGATCACAACATCTGTAATGCGCTTGGTTTGAAAAGAAATATAGCTCACTTCAATGGTATAAGTTCCAGAAGCAAGGCTTAAATTGTAACTCCCATCAACAGTACTCTGTACAGCTTGTCCAGTCTGCACAATTTTAATACTGGCGCCTGGAAGGATCTCTCCTTTATCGTCAAGCACTTTACCAGAGATACGTCCCGGTTTAGGTTGGGCTGTAATGGCCACCATCCATTCCGACTGCTTAAATGTTAGCTGATGTTTATTGGACAGTTCTTTAAGTACATCGTACAAACTGGCTGTCTTTTTTGATAAGCCATCTGTTTTTACTTTGCCAATTTCCTCGGCAAAGTAAAAGCTAAAACCAGATTGTTTTTCCAGATCTGCAAACAGGCTTTCAAGAGAAGGGCTGCTGTTGTTCATTTTTACCTTCGCTTCCCGAAGGTTTTGAGATTTAACGCCAGACGCCATCAATAATCCCGTTGTAATGAGGGACATGAGAATGGACAGAAAGGTTAATCTCGACATTTTATATAGTAGTTTAATTACACTTTTTTTTGTAAAATTGCGCATGGCTTTATTTAAGATTATCATGTATTCATCTGCAAGAAATCATTAAAGCTTTTTGGAGCGAAGGGGGTCAGATACCTTCGTTCCTGCTTTAAGATTTTTAATATTTCTCTTTTCTATTCTTTCAATTCATCCGTTCTTTTTTAGTTAAAAATTATACTTATTTCCAGAGCGTTATTATTCTGTTTTTGATCTGATATTTGAAATCTCCTGCCACAGCCAACATCTCCATCACTTTAGCAATGTTCTCGCCTTTAATCCGCAGACTTAGCTTTCTTTTTTCCAATGCCGGTGTTTTTATACTAATGGTTACGCCATAAGCACGTTCCAGTTCCCTGGCGATTTGCTGAAGCGGGGTATTTTTAAAGACCAGCGAGCCATCCTTCCATCCAATATATTCCAGGGCTTTCACCTGTAACTTCAATGCTTTTTCCGATGCCTGATTGTAGCTTAGTTGTTGTCCCGGGGTTAGCATCCAGTAATCCTTAACCGCAGGTGTTTTTACCGCTACCTTTCCTGTGGCCACTGTAACAGCCGCATCAGCATCACCCTTATAGTTTCGTACATCAAAGGTAGTTCCCAGCACTTGTACGGTTAATTTACCAGCATGTACAATAAAGGGTTTAGCCTGATCATGATTCACCTCAAAATAAGCTTGTCCCTCTAAAAAAACCTCACGGGTTTTGCCTTTAAAAGATTCCGGGTATTTTAATTTACTGGCACTGTTCATAAATATTCTAGAGCCATCTGCCAGTGTAATGATCTTGCGTTCTCCTGCTATCGTTTCATCATAGGCATAAATTAAAGATGGCTTTTCTGCAGATGGATGCTGTTCAACCTGAGTGATCCATAATGCCGCGAGTACGGTTAACAGCAATGAAGCAGCTATAGTCCAGCTGCGAAGAGAAAACATAGCAAACATGCCTTTATTCGCGGGAAAAAGGTGTGCTTTCAGTGCAATAAGAGAGTTGTTTTGCTCCTGCAGCAATTCTTCGGGAGCAATCTCTTTTCTGGGGGCGTCAAAGCGGGCCATCCAGCGTGCCAATCGCTCTTTATCTCCAGACTTTGCCGATCCATCAAGGATAGACTTGTACAATTCATTTAATGGATCTTGTTCTTTCATTTCCTGCCTTTACCTTATAAAAGCAGAAAAGTTAAAAATGCCTCATAGATTTGATGTTAAACTTCCATTAAGTTTAGTTCACAATTATTTAACGCTTAATAATCCAGAGGATGAAAAGGATTTGAAGAGCCGAAGGATTATAAGTTTCAGTGGACTTGCGTAAGCGCAAAATTGCCCTTTCCAACTGGTTACGGACAGTTTTTGGAGAAAGGCCTAAACGATCTGCAATCTCATTTACGGAATACTTTTCATTTCGGTTGAGCAGAAAAACCTCCCGCATACGATTGGGCATTTCATCAATAGCCTTATTTATGGCAGCAAGTAAATCTTCATAATAGGCTTCAGCTTCTTTCAGTTCTATAGGATCGAAGTCACTGGCATTCTCGTTTTCCAGGTAAACTTTAAAGTCGTCCTGATGCTGTTTACGAAAGCCCTGGTTGCGGAAATAAGTAGAGAGCTTAAACCAAAGGCGCTTTTGCAACCAACCCGGTAACCTGTCGCCAAAATTCAGGGTTTCCCTTTTTTCCCATATTTCGATGAACATGTCCTGCAGCAGGTCGTAAGCGTCCTGCCGGTCGCCAATCTTTTTATAAGCAAGCTTTTGTAATTCTGGCCAAAACCGGGCATGGAGCTGTTCAAAAGCAGCATAATCCGATTCTCGGATCAAACTTATAAGCTCCTGGTCTGTGTGTTGTGCCATACCGCAAAAGTACCCTGAGTTATGTTAATTTTATATTAATTAAAGCTACTCATGCGGTATTTTCTTTCAAGGTGGGATTGGGAATGTTCAACTGTTCAGACACAAGATAATCCGGAAGTAATGAAAATGAGCTCATGCCAACGTCAGCTTTAACAAAAAAAAGTTTAAAAGAAGAAAGCTAACTGCTAGCCCTAACTTCTTACTTATTGAAAAAAATTTCATAGTTTATTTTTCATAAGTAGCATGATAAACATTTGCATCCCTGTAGTACTCTTCTATTTCAGCTCTATTAAATATATGTCCTCTAATTAGAAAAGCGCTACCATCATTATTGAGTTTAATTTCGTCTTCAGGTACTGTGAGAGAAATCGACAAAAATCGAATTAATGTCTCAACTTTAATAACCTGTCCAACACTCGCTGTATCTGTTCTCTGCTCAGGTTTTATTATACCATCATCTTTTGTACAAGCAGATAGCGCCATAGTAGCTACTAAGCAGGTTGCAGCTAATTTAAAAGTCTTTCTTGAATTAATTCTTATTTTCATTCGTAACGTTAAAGCACTTTTGGTAATTAACTAAATTGCTAATTACTTATGCACTCCTAAAGCTATAAACATAAAATGAATAAAAATGCAACAACTTGAAACTTAACAAAATCATAATATAGAACAGAATTGAAGGCTCAATTTATCTTGAATGCTAAGGTTGAAATCGATTTTTGATCTAATTTAGGACTGTAGTGGGTAATATGTAAAAATGGAACGTTTAACTTAAAAGGGAATGAATTACTAATTTAACTTTTGTGTTCAAAATCTAATCATAAATAAAATTAGGGTAGAAATACTGCTTGATATACATGGTTTGTGTAAAAGAAGTATTTCCCTCAACGCCTAATATAATCTTAATTTCCAATAGCCACTTAGTTTGATCTGCACGCTTATCCGGTGTTAAATTACGACCTTTTACATATCCATCAACAGGCTTATATCCAATAGTATTGCAACCTTGACAGTGTTGTAAAAATTTAACCCTCCCAGCTAAAATGTCTTCTTTGCCTAAGGAGAAAGTATCGCCCTCCATGGGAGCTTCGACGTAGATAGTCGATGTCATTCCAGAACTAACAGTACTGGCCCAAAATAGACGATATACGCCTAGTTTTTTAATACCATCTTGTGGAACAAATTGTGCATGTTCAGTAAATAAGCTTTCACAATTTGTATTCGCTGGACAGGCTGTTAAATTAGTTTCATCTATTTCAATGGAAGGTTTTATACCTCTGTCCTTATTACAGGATACGTTTAAAATAGTAGCAGTTAGTAAAGCTGCAGTTAGCATTATTAAATTTCTCATAATCGAATGGTTTTTACAAGATAAAACGCAGGTCCATTCTTATTTCGCTACAGAACCTATGTTAAGTTTACATTAAGCTTTAATTAGCAAAATTGGATATACCAAAAAGCCCTTTAAGCGATTTGCTCAAAGGGCTATTAAAAAAGTTTATTATTATTAGATGTTCTTATATTCTTATAAGTTAGCTAACAAGTTAACACCATCAACTGTAGCCCATTTACCACCTGTAAGAGCAGCTCCCGTTGCAGTAGTTGAAGTACTCCAGTTTGCACCAAAACTAGCTGCATTTACAGTAAAAACACCACCAGAATTTTGTGAAAGAAATAGAACTGGGGTATTTGATGTTTTTACGTTAGTTAATTTAACTTTACCAGTAAGAACTTGGTCTGTATATGTTGCCAAATCACGGATTTGTACAGCAGAACCGAAACCAGTTTCAACTGAAGTATAGCCATCAATAACAATATTGCTGAAATCACCGTTTCCTTGTGCTTTGAATTGAAAAGCATCATATTGCTTTTCAGATGCTGCCTCAGTACCAGTATTAGCAGCTCTCTTAAGAGTAATATTGGTCACTTTTGGCCAAAAAGCATTATTTACGCTTTTCGCTTCAACCTCTACACCATAATTAGCGATACCTGTCTGATAAGCGAACCAGTTTGTGTTGGCTTGTCCTCTCCAACCATCTTGCCAATCAAATGAATCATCAGCATTTCCGTAAGAAATTAAATTTTTACCGCTTACTGTTCCCCCATAAAATTCAAACCCATCATCATTGCCTTTATACGATACAAGGTTTTCCAATGTAGTCCCTGAACCTACCGAGTAGAATGAGAATCCATTATGTTCTTTTTGGTTTGTAGTAATAACTTGTCCTGCATATTCTACTCTTACATATCGTAAAGTACCTCCGTTATGGCTTTCGTTTGCGCCACCATATGATAAATCAAGTCCGTCTTCAGATTTTGCTGTCTGAGGAGCTGAGGCGGTTGCAGAATTCACAATCGGAGCATCACCATACATAATAATACCAGCCCATGAACCAGCTACTTTAGATTTCTCCGTAAATACGATCGGCTCGTCTGCAGATCCTTCAGCAATTAGTTTACCACCATTTAAAATAACTAAACCAGTCTCACCACTTGTCTTATCTGCAGTAATGGTTGATCCCTTCTCAATAGTCAATGTAACACCGGACTGGATTTTAACCATTCCTTTTAAAGTGTAATTTCCATAAGCTAAAGTTTTACTAGCTGTAATGTTACCACTGATTTCTCCTTCAACGGGTACTCTTGTTATTTCATCGTCGTCGTCTTTAGAACAACCTGTGAATATTGTAGCTGCTATAGCAATTGCAAAAAATACTTTTTTCATTTTTATCGTTTTTATTTATTCAAAAATAGTTTTAACGTATTTCCAGATTGTTAAGCCTGGTTTATATTTACGTTATAGTCGTGTTAAATAATTGTTAATGGTCACAAATTAAAATGTATAACCCAGCCCTAGAGAGAAACCAACGCCTCTTTTATAATCTTTAACTGTTAAGTCTCTTTCCTGAATTGGCAGAGAACTATTTTCCCCAAGTTCTATTTTATAAAGTGGGTTCAGTATATTATCGATTCCGAACTTCACATCCCATTTATTACTGATTTTATTGTTCCAGATGAAATCTAGTTTACCAAAAGGCTTTTCATAATAGTTGTCCAATCCATTTGTTCCAACTGCATATATTCGTTCACCATAGATACTGTAAGCAACAGTCATCGTGCTTTTCCAACCTTTACTAAATTCTGATTCATGTCTGATATCTGCATTGATTAACCATGGAGATGCACCTTGCAATTTTCTCGTGTTTTTATCTCCTATTGCGGCTGTCTCGGAGCTATTTTTCAATTTATCAATCGTCACTTCTGTGAACATCAAGGAGGTGTTAAAGCCGAATGAGAAATCAGATAATGATTCGGATATTCTTTCCAATTGTAGCAAAAATTCCAACTCAGCACCATACAACATTGCCTTCTTAGAATTATTGTAAGTAATTTGCAAGCCACCACTGCCAGCTGTTTGCAAAAATAAACGCTCAATTGGATTATCAAGATATTTAGCAAAACCTGTCACTGCTATCATTTCCTTACCAGTTGGAAACAGTTCATATTTTGCATCAATATTGTAATTTTTGCTGTTGGTAACGTTTGGATTACCACTTTCAATAGTAGCATCTGGATTGACAAACTCCAATGGAAAAGCTTCCATAATTACAGGCTTAGTTAATGTTTTAGAGGCTGATACCCTGAAATTCGCTTTATCAGTCAAAGCATATTTAAAGTTTACCGCAGGAAGTATATCAAAATTATCCTTTGTTATTCTTTGAAAAGGGTCACTAAAACTACCTGAGTTTCTATACCTAGTTACGCGTTGAGACTGCTCAAACCTAGTACCAACATTTAAATCGGTTTTCTCATTTATTTTTAAAGCTAAATCTGCGTAACCTGCATTTACATTTTCTTGCATTCTGGCGTTATATGTGGCATTCGAACCTTCTCTATAAGAAAAGTTCCCGCTCGTTATTTCAGATGCCAAAGTAGCATCAGGCTTGTTAGTATTAAATGCAACACTATTTGAAGCTAAATTCTGAGACACTAAAAATCTGAAAATCGATTCCATTTTATTAAATGACCCATTGTAACCTAAAGAGAGTTTATGTGCTTTGGTTAAATCTTCATTTCCAAATTTCCAATTGTATTCAGCTAATCCCGATAGAAAAAGACTACCATCGAAATCCATATACTGTCTAAAAATACTATTACCAGAATAATTAATTTCCGTACGCTCATCATTAATACGTGCACCTTTGAAAGATTTTCTATCTGGCAGTTGGTATTTAGTAATTGAGTGAGAAATACCTGCACGAATGCTATGCCTGTCATCTTTAGTCAGTTTGTAACTGGCAAACAACTGATTGTTTAAAAAATCTGTTGTTTGTAACTGATTTAACCTTATAAAAGAGTTATTTACAGTCGCCTGGCTATTGGTATACCCAAGTTGATCCTGAATCATATTTTCTGTGCTTCTCAAATAAAAGCTATTAAAAGCAATATTTAAACGTTCAGAGCCATAGTTAATTGAGCCTAATAAAGACGAGTTGGTAGAAAATTTATACTTCGTTGTGTATAAGTTATTGTCATAGATACCTTGTGCTGTACTGAAAAAACGATCTACTCCTTCTCTTATTTGATAGCTGTTATCAGTATTTACGGATATCAAATATTTCACATAACGTTGATTTTCCAAATCAATTTTGCCACTATGTAAAATGCCAAAGCTGGAGTTAACAGGAGCAGTTTTCTCATCTACGTTAAATCCAGAACCAAATTGTGAATTAGCTTCCGTAGCTGACAGTTGATAGGCGGCTGGAGTTTTCCCAAAAGCCTTTGGTAAATCACGCTCATCACCAGTAATTCCAATATAATTGGAAAGAGAATTGGCTTCTTTGGAAATAAGAAATTTCCTGAAGTTATTATTTGTTGTAAAGCCTGCACCAAAATTCACTTTAGTCTGACTTTTTTCACCTCTGGAAGTAACAATATTAAACGTCCCACCGGCAAAGTCACCGTATAGGCTAGAATTAAATGTTTTGTATGTTTCCAGCACACTAACAATATCTGTTGGGAAAAGATCTAATGAAATAATCTTTTTAAACGGATTATTAGAAGGAACCGCCAATCCGTTGATCAGTAAATTATTATATCTGTCTTCCAATCCTCTTACAAAAAGGCCTCTTCCATCTACCTTAGTGATACCAGTAATTTTTGTTAATCCTTCTTCAACATCACTAACACCTTTCCTGGATAATTCCTGAGCACCAATTCCCTGTTTAATTTCTATGGAGTTTTTTTGGGTCATTAATAACGCAGTTTCAGCTTCTCTATTTGCCTGGCCTGTTACCTTAACCTCAGTGAGCACTTGTGAATTGGATTCTTCCAGAATGATGTTCAACGTTGTTGTTCCACTACCGGCAACTGCAACATCAGCAACAGCTTTAGTTGTGTAACCAACATAAGAAGCTTCAATGGTATATTTTCCATCAGCCATTGCGCTTAATACATATTTACCATTTGAATCGGTAGATACACCTTTTGTAGTACCTTTGATTTTTACCGTAACACCAATTAGTGTTTCTCCGGATTTTTTATCAGATACAGTACCTGATATTTTGCCCGTTTGAGCAAAAAGGGTAGCACTAAAGAACACACAAATGAGTGTTAAAAGTGCTTTGTTTAGAGTTAGTTGTATATTCAATTTGCTGGGTATTTATTTCCAGCAAAGCTATTACCACAATGTTAGGTGTATGTTACGCACAAAACACTATTACTTTAAGCCTATGTTAAGCCAACATTAACAGCGCACCAGCTCAATACCTTAGCCCTGTTTTTTGGCAAATAAAATGCAATAACCAGATTGGGCCAATCAGTAAAAACTTAACATCGTCTAAGAATGAAGGCTTCTTCCCTTCTATTTTATGCCCGATAAACTGCCCTATCCAGGACACAATAAAAATTACCGTACATACCAACCACACCGCCGGACCGCCATTAGCAGCCCAATATTCCAGTTGAACAATGAAGTACGACATTAGAAACACCAAGAGCAGCATCATATAAGACAACACCGGAGATAGCCTGTAATAATAGTAGATAGAAAAAGCAATTAGAAAAGAAGCCCAGTTTACAAATCCATTATACTTTCCTAAAAAATTGAGGTATGGAAAGGGAATGCACCAGATCAAGCCAAGTAAACTAAACACAATCAAAGGCACGCATACCCAATGAATTAACTCATTAGCATGGTTTTGATGACTTTCAGCATATTTGTCGAAAAGAAGATCTACCTCTCTTTTAGGCGCTGCTTTAGCTGTTGGCTTTTCTTTCTTCATGGTACAAAAATAAAAAAATGGTTGGTGTTATGCACCAACCATTTAAAATTAGATCTCTCGTCGCTATGCGCTGTCGAGATGACGAGCACCATGAACCAGTACCTTACTTAGCGAATGCTACGGATCTGGTTTCACGGATTACCGTAACCTTAATCTGCCCAGGATAGGTCATTTCAGTTTGAATCCTGTTCGAAATATCAGCTGCAAGCAATTCTGCCTGTGCATCCGTTACCCTTTCACTTTCCACAACAACACGTAACTCACGTCCTGCCTGAATGGCAAAAGTTTTCTCTACGCCTGGATAAGATAAGGCAAGTTCTTCAAGTTCTTTTAAACGTTTGATGTAACTTTCTACAACCTCACGTCTTGCACCTGGCCTTGCTCCTGAAATCGCATCACAAGCCTGAATAATTGGCGATATCATGGAAGTCATCTCAATCTCGTCGTGGTGGGCACCAATAGCATTACAAATTTCAGGATGCTCCTTATATTTCTCCGCCAGCTGCATACCTAAAATCGCGTGTGGCAATTCAGGGTTATCATCAGGAACTTTACCTATATCGTGCAACAGACCTGCACGTTTAGCCATCTTAGCATTTAGGCCCAGTTCTGCCGCCATGGTAGCACAGAAATTAGCCACCTCACGTGAGTGATGCAATAAATTTTGTCCGTATGAAGAGCGGTAACGCATCCGTCCAACCATTCTAATCAATTCAGGATGCAAACCATGGATCTGCAGGTCAATTACCGTACGCTCTCCAATCTCTACAATCTCATCCTCAATTTGCTTCTTGGTTTTGGCAACCACCTCTTCAATACGTGCCGGGTGAATCCTTCCATCCGTAACCAAACGGTGTAAAGCCAAACGGGCAATCTCTCTTCTTACCGGGTCAAAACCAGATAAAATGATCGCCTCAGGAGTATCATCTACGATAATTTCGATACCGGTAGCCGCTTCAAGTGCACGGATATTTCTACCCTCTCTACCAATTACACGACCTTTAATTTCATCACTTTCAATATGAAAGATCGACACCGTATTTTCAATCGCAGCTTCTACCGCTGTACGTTGAATGGTTTGGATCACTACCTTTTTTGCTTCTTTTGTTGCAGTCAGCTTTGCTTCGTCCACAATGTCTTTCACCTGCATCATGGCCTGAGCACGGGCTTCCGTTTTCATGTTTTCTACCAGCTGGCTTTTTGCTTCTTCAGCACTTAGGCCTGCAATGGTTTCCAATTGTTTAACATGCTGGTTTTTCAGGATCTCTACATCTTCCTGTTTTTTAATAGCCAGTTCAGTTTGTTTCTCCAGGTTCTTTTTAACATTATCCAGTTCCTGTTCTTTGCGGTTGAAATTCTCCAGGCGCTGGTTTACAGATTGCTCCTTTTGTTTAATCGAATTTTCACGCTGGTTGATCGTGTTGTTTTTTGCATTTACTTCCTGCTCATGCTCCGCCTTCATCTGCAAAAATTTCTCTTTTGCTTCCAGCATTCTGTCTTTTTTCATGATCTCTGCGCTGGTCTCAGCGTCTTTCAAGATCTTTTTAGCTTTATTCTGTACCGCCAGTTCTTTACTTTTCAGCAAATTGCGGAGCAAGTACCTGCCCACTAAAATGCCGAGAACCAAGCCCGCCAGTACATATCCTATTATTCCTACTATTTCCATTTCAATTTATATATATTAAAAACGTGCATGACTTTTATCATGAACGCCTTATCGAATATCCTTTCAAAAAAAAACCGCAACTAATTTTTTTCGTTTCACATTTAAAAACTTCAACGAGTTATAATTGGGATTTACGTTGTTTTCAGGTGCATAAAGCAGATGAAATATACGCTCTTAACCCCATAAATATTGAAGTGTTAAGTTTAAAAAATAATGAAACTTAAAAATCTAGCTGCGGCTATACTTTTAATGCTAATCTTATAAAGAACGCTCCTATTTGGAGAAAAAATCGCTTAATAAACTATCCAGCTCCTCTACCTTGCCGGCAACCTCAGTATCCTGGTTCTGCACCTTGTTTTCTACCCTCAGTACTGCCGTTGCATAATGCAATACTGCCATAGAAAGCAAATCCTGTTTATCCCTAACCGCATAATTTTCCTGATAGTCCTTTATACGCTCATTGATAATTTTGGCCGCCCGCCGCACAATTTCTTCCTCTTCAACATTTACCTTTAAAGGGTAGATGCGGTCGGAAATAGTTATTTTTATCGAGATTTCTCCCATTTTAGCTTTGTTTCAATTTCATTTGTACTCCTATTTCTTCAGCAGTACCACGCACTTATCAATTTCACGCACAAAATCGTTAATTTTTTGCTTAATATCAAGAGACTTTTCACTTGTACCCTCAATACTTTTTGCTAGCTTAAGTACCCGAAGCTTTTCTTCGAGATCCAGGCTTTTATTTTTAGAGGTTTGAAGCGCGGCCTTTATAGACTCATTTTCCTGGTTCAACAACTCGTTTTCCTCCTGCAAAGCACTGCAAAGCTCTATTAAACGCGCTGTTTTATTTAAAACTGAATCCAACTGACCCGCAACCGATGACATCTTTTAACCTTTTAGTTTTTATTTAAAATACCCTTAAAAATAAGCAATAAATTATTTTCTGATTTCTGCTTTTGCTGTTTGTGCTAAGTTAGACATTATCTTTTGCATCACAGCATCAATTTGTTTATCCGTTAAGGTCTGCTCTTCATCCTGCAAGGTAAAACTTAGTGCATAAGATTTCTTTCCTTCAGGCAACTTATCGCCCACATACACATCAAAAACCTGAATATTCTTAATCAGTTTCTTCTCTGTTTTAAAAGCTATGGTTTTCAAATCGTCGAAAATTACCGCAGTATCAACCAACATAGACAAATCCCTCCTCACCGCAGGAAACTTAGGAATTTCTTTGTTGATGATCTTGTTTTTGCGGACAACATCCAGCAATACCGCCCAGTCAAAATCAGCGTAATAAACCTCACGGTCAACCCCGGTCTGTTTTTTATCTGCTGCCGTAGCCGCGCCAAAAGTCACCAGTGTCTTATCGCCCCTAAAGTATTTTAAACCAAATGCATATTCAGCATCTGCCACCTCTTCAGTTTGATAATTGCTCACACCTAGCCTGCCAATAACAGCATCTACAGCTGCTTTCAAATTGTAAAAACTTACCGGAACTGCTTTTTGGTTCCATTGCTCCGCAGCCTGCGCACCAGATAAAACCAACAGCAAACGGGGACGCTCCACATATTTTTCATTGATCAAATGATACGTTTTACCGAACTCATAAAACTTAATATCGGCATTCTTCCTGTTTTGGTTATACGCCACACTTTCCAAAGCAGGCAACAATAATCCCTGACGCATCACATTCAAATCAGAACTCAGCGGATTTAAAATCCTTACAACCTCATCTTCATTTTTAGAATAAGCACCTTTGGTAAGTGAATTACACCAGATTTCCAGAAAGCCATTTGCAGTCAGCAAATCTGCGATCACATGCTGTGTCTGTTCTTTATCTGGTTTGGCTGTATTGGACAATGAAGCATTGATTTTTCCGGGGATAGCAATGTTATTGTAACCATAAATCCGCAACACCTCTTCCGTAACATCACATTCACGTGTTACGTCAACTTTATAAGCAGGTACTGCCAAAGATAATCCTTCTGCGGTCTCTGCCTTTACCTCAATCCCCAGGGCAACAATAATTTCTCTGATCTCAGCCGGTGGAATCTCCGCCCCAATCAATTTATTGATATTTTGATAATTAACTTCCACGTCAAAAGGCTGAACGGCCTCAGGGTACAAATCAGAAACAGCAGAAGAAATTACGCCCCCCGCCAATTCCTGGATCAATAAAGCTGCACGTTTTAATGCTACAACCGTCATGTCCGGATCAGTACCACGTTCATACCTGAACGAGGCATCTGTTTTTAATCCGTGTCTTTTGGCTGTTTTACGTACAGAAACTGCATTGAAATAAGCACTTTCCAGAAAGACATTAGTGGTTTCAGAACTTACACCCGAATTCTTACCACCGTAAACACCGGCGATAGTAATCGGTCCTTCTGCATTACAGATCATTAAATCATCAGCAGAAAGTTTCCGTTCAACACCATCCAGCGTTACAAAAGGCGTACCTTCCGCAACTTTTTTTACAATCACCTGCTGGCCTACAACCGCGGCATCAAATGCATGTAGCGGCTGACCCAAATCATGTAAAACATAATTGGTGATGTCTACAATATTATTAATTGGCCTGATGCCAATTACTTTAAGTTTATCTTGCAACCAATCTGGAGAAGCTTGCACTGTTACCCCGCTGATGCTAACACTACTGTATCTTGGGCAGGCAAGCGTATCTTCCACTTTCACTGCTACCGTTAAACTTTCGTTAGCAGTTTTAAATCCAGAAATATCCGGCATTTGCAAAGGCAGGCGCAGGTAAGCAGCCAAATCCCTGGCCACACCCAAGTGTGATGCCGCATCCGCGCGGTTTGGCGTTAACCCTATTTCAAACAGGAAGTCATCTTCCATTTTAAAATACACCTTTGCAGATGTCCCTACCAAAACTTCTTCCGGCAGCACCATAATCCCTGCATGTGAGCCACCAAGACCAATTTCATCTTCAGCGCAAATCATCCCCTCAGAAGCTTCGCCCCTGATTTTAGATTTGTTAATTTTAAAAGGCTCTCCTTCATTTGGATAAACTGTAGTACCAACCGTAGCCACTACAACTTTCTGCCCTTCAGCAACGTTGGGCGCCCCACAAACAATCTGAATTGGCTCCGCAGCACCAACATCTACAGTGGTTACACGCAACCTGTCGGCATTAGGATGCTGCACACAGGTCAACACTTTACCAATTACCAGCCCTTCCAGACCACCTGCAATAGGCTGTACAGTATCCAGGCTCTCCACTTCCAGACCTATGTCGGTCAGGATCAGCGACAGTTCCTGAGGTGTTTTATCAGTAGATATAAATTGTTTTAGCCAATTATAAGAGATCTTCATGTTGTATTATCCGTATAAAATGCAAAGATATAAAAATGCTACATCAAACCTTCATCAGCAAGGCTCAAGTACAACTTATCTGCAATAATGAGGTGATCGACTACAAAAAGATGCATTACCTTTCCTGCACTGACCAACTGCCGGGTAAGGTTCATATCGGCCTCGCTGGGCTTTAAGTTACCAGATGGATGATTATGCGCCAATATGATCGTAGCTGCATTCCCCTCCATGGCCAGCTTAAAGATAATTTTCGGATCTGCTATTGTTCCGGCCTGTCCACCTTTACTCACCTGATGCTTACTGATCACAAAATTTGCACGGTTTAACAAAAGCACCCAAAATTCTTCGTGGTTCAGATCAGAAAAGATAGGAAACAGTTGCTGATAAGCATCGATAGAGCTTTTGATTTTAACAAACTCGGGTCTGGGGATTTCGGTCCTGCGCCTGCCAAGCTCCAGGGCGGCGACAATGGTAAGGGCTTTAGCCTCGCCAATTCCTCTAAATTTTGAAAGGTCGCTCACAGTGGCTTTACCAAGTGCGTCCAGATCATTAAGATAGGCAGATAAAACACGCTTACTTAAATCTACTGCCGTTTCCTGCTTATTGCCACTCCCAATTAAAATAGCAATTAATTCGGCATCAGATAAACTCCTGCGTCCATGTTGTAATAGTTTTTCCCTGGGTCTGTCGGCCTCTGCCCACATCTTAATGCCCAGCTTTTGTTCATATAAATTCATAGCACAAAAAAAACCGGAACAAGCTAGCCTGTTCCGGTTTTGTATATTTTGTACTAATTAGTACTTATTTTAAGCCATTAACAAATTTAGTTAGCTTAGATTTGTTATTTGCAGCTTTATTTTTGTGAATAACATTTTTCTTAGCCAAACGGTCTAACATTGAAATTACTTTAGGAAGTAATTCAAGACCTGTTTTTTTATCTTCGGCGCCACGTAATCTTTTAATAAAAGTACGAGTTGTTTTAGCCTGATACCTGTTACGTAAACGTTTAGTAGCGTTTGCTCTGATTCTTTTTAAAGAAGATTTATGATTTGCCATTTTTTCTTTAGCCTTATTTTTCTATTTTTTTCGGACTGCAAATATAGACTTTAAGTTTTTAAAAAACAAAACCTAACGCAAAAAATTTTTATCCAGCCGTTCAGCATCAATTTCTTAGGCTTCTACAAAATCAGGGGGAACACCAACTCCAATCAATAAAGACACTAACAAAAAAAAACAAATTCTTAAGATAGCGAAAACATTTAAATATCTATACCGCATATATTCCGCATCTAGTCCGCATTGACTCCGCCTTTTTCCTATAAAATGCGGTATATAAATGTTATATATATGTAAAAAGTACACACTGAGCTATATAGTGTTTTCAATTTTATTGTTATTTGTACATTAGTTATCAATAAATCAATCGAAATGGCAATTGTAAAAAACAACCATATATCCGGCACCATTGGCCCCATTGTCCATAAGACATGGAGAAACAAACAAGTTCTTCAATCTCAACCTGATAAGCCAAAGCAAACGGAGGCAACAAAACAATCTGCAGACGTATTTGGAAAATCCAGTTCATTGGCCTGCCTAATCCGGGACAATTTGTATGGCTGTTTTGTCTTTTACGACCCGGAAATGATTAACCGCTTCAATACTCCTGTAATGGATGTGATGAACCATTGTTTCGACAAGGAAACCAAAAGTTTTACATTTGAAAGAGATAGCTTTGTAAGACTTAATGGCTTTGAATTTAACGCGCAATCTCTACTGGTCAACAGTCTTTTTGTACATCCTCTTGTTAATTTAGAAAACAACAAGCTTACCCTGCATATCCCGGAAATCGACATCCAAACACAATTAAAGTTTCCAGTTGGCGCTACACATTGCATCATCAAAGTAGCCTTTTGCTTATATGGTATGGAAGAAGGAATGGACACTGCAGTAAATCATAAAACGCAGGAAATTAGTAAAGCGCAAGGAATTGTTTCAGCTACCGAATTTTCCATAACTGTACCAGAAGGCACGCTGGCTGTTGTAGGCTTAGGCTTGCAATACTATTCCAAATCTGAAGGTATGAATACACTGATCAATAATAAAACATTTGAACCAGCTGCAATTTGCGCCGCTCTTATTAATCCTGGCACGTTTTTAAAAGAAAATCTGGGGGAAGATGCAGAAAAGTGGCAACACAAGGATAAGTTAAAATTAAAAATTAAGGGACAGAAAGCCAAAAAAGGCACAGGTCTTAAAAAGCAAACCGCTAAAATTGAAAAAGAGCCAACAGCGCTGGAAACTAAACTGAATATTGCACGAAACCTTAAAAAATTAGGTATCTCGTTTACTGACATTGCTGCAAGTACTGGATTAACGATCAAAGAAATCGAGAACTTATAAATAGCACATATTTGGTCACCCTTAAGCGCTGCTCCGAAAAAATCAACAAAATACTTTCTTTAAAAAGTTAAAATACTACTTTTGAAGAGATGAAAACACGCATAGCAATTTTCGCCTCGGGTTCGGGCTCCAATGCCCAAAAGTTAATGGAACATTTTAAGCGCAGTGATGATGCTGAAATTGTCCTCGTACTAACCAACAATCCGGATGCTTACGTATTACAGCGTGCAGACAATTTTGAAATCCCTACCCATGTTTTTAACAGGGATGAATTTTACAGATCAGAAGAGATCATCAATCTACTGGAACGACTGGACATCGACCTCATTGTATTGGCTGGCTTTTTATGGCTTGTCCCTAAAACCTTAATCCAGAAATATCCCGGCCGCATCATCAACATCCATCCAGCACTGTTGCCTAAATACGGAGGTAAAGGCATGTATGGCGACCATGTACACAATGCAGTGATTGCTGCAGGTGAAACTGAAGGAGGAATTACCATCCATTATGTAAATGAAAATTATGACGAGGGCGAATACATTTACCAGGGCAGGTACCGTATAGAAAAAGACGACAACCTTGAAATGGTTAAATTTAAAGGCCAGAACCTGGAGCATACCCAGTTTCCAAAGGTGATTGAATCCGTAGTAAAGAAGCTTAAAAAGTAGGAACAGCAGGGTTCAAAATTTTATTTAATTCTCTGTAAAATTTTATCCGACTACGATGAGGCCATGTATAATAATATTTGGAGCTTTGCCAAAGACGAAAACTAAAATAAGTGTGAAAAAAGGCCGAAAAATCATGTTAAATGAAGATTCAGCCTTTTTTGGTAATTTAAAATAATTTATGGCTTTATCCAGAAACTAAGGATTAACCAGACAACGATCTGAGTTGATCATACGAACATCGTTTCCTGTGATAAATTCACCATCTACTTTAACATTCGTTGCCTTTAACTGATGTACATCGTCCAGGTACAAGGCCGGCCTGGCATCTGCGGTAGCCAGTTTAACCTGAAAATTATCTATGATTAGGTTTTTAGCATGCCTCACATATAAACCTGAAGCAGGTATGCTCCAGCCAAATATGCGATTTTCAGGATAGTCCTTTTCATTCTCAGGCACCTTGCGCTCTGCATCTTCACGAGTTCCCCCGCCGGGGCTGTTCAGTACAATATCGCGCAGGGTTACGTTCTCAATGTTAAAGCCCGGAACGCCAGAAATAATGCTCGACATACGGCTGTGATAGGTCGCAATAATGTTATTGATAATTACATTCTTGAAACTGCCTGTCGGATTTTTGCGGCTACCTAATCGCATGAAGATGGGCGTTTGCACACCAGTCATACTAATATTTGAGATGGTTACCTGATCAAGAACACCCCCATCCACAATCTCAAGGGCTATCCCAGAGATCCCGGTTATCTGCTCGGTCATAAAATGATATGGCTTTTCCGCCCACTTATGAAAGGGAGACTCGGTTGCCCTACGCAACACACAATTACTGATGGAAATGTTTTTGAAGCCACCGAGTGAGCCCGTTCCCATTTTAATGAGATTGCAATTAGAGGACGCTATGCAATTGGTAATGGTAATATTTTCGGTAATACGTTTCGGATCATCGCTTTTTAAACAGATTGCGTCATCACCAGAGTCAATAATACAACCTGTAATGACCACGTCTTTACTATCAATATCAATACCATCATTATTGAAGTTTGCATGAGAATAAATAGATACCCCCCTCACAATCACGTGCTCGCTTCCAAACAGACGCAAAGTCCATGCCGCTGAATGAAGCAGTTTTACACCTTCAACCAATATACTTTTACTATTCTTGACGTAAACAATAAAAGGCCGGTCTGGCGCTTCTTCCTTAATGCTAAAATTACCACCGTTGCCAAAAAGGGTACCATGACCGGTAACTGAAACGTTTTCTGCCTGGTCAATTAAGACCAGGCTAACATACTTTGTTCCATCAGCAATTGCCTCAACAGTTGCACCTGCCTCTAAATAAAGGTTTACATTGCTCTTTAACATAACCATGTAAGACGCATATCTTCCAGCCGGCACAACCACCTTGCCGCCACCTTTAGATGCACATTCATCTATGGCTCTCTGTATCGCTTTGGTATTATTAGTTTTACCATCACCTTTAGCTCCATAATCAGTAATGATGAAATCCTTGGCGCTTGCAAGCATGCTGCAGCTTGTAAGGAACAACATCAAAAAGCCTTTTTTAATACTATATTTCATAACTATTTTGGGTTTGAATATGCTTATTTAACATAATTGCGAAGTGTTGAATTTGGCAAAAGCTTTACTTGCTCTGCCAAGGCCTTGGCGGTAAGCATGGATCCCGCAGTATTGGGATGCACATGATCCGGCGTAAAGTAATTCTTAGATACATGTTGCTCGCCTTCCTTGTCATAAATATCTGCAATTACATCGTTAAGGTTAATGAAAAATGCTTTTGAGCTAGCTGCCGCTTCCGCACTCCACTTACCGTAAAGCTCGTTAACCCTCATTACTTTATTATCTTTCCATTTATCTTTTGGTATTGGAGAACAGATGATCACGAATGCGTTTTTTTTCTTCGCTTCACTCACAAATTTACGGAGGTACCAGCCATAAGTGTGGACCGTTTCGTTAAGACCAGTGAAATGATTCTTCACAACAATTGAGTCCTCTCCAGTTCCGGGCCGGCTTCCGCGGGCACGCAGCGTATCAATCACCGGGCTGTCATCATTGTGGCCAAACTGAACCATCACGTAGTCGCCAGGCTTCAAGTCATTTAATACGCCTTTCCACATGCCATTTTTTGCCAGGCTTTTATCATGTACAACACCGGTGTAATAGGTGCGACTGCTGGTACCCGATACTGCCCGGTTTTGGATGCTGACTTTAGTGGTATCAAAATGCTGATACAGGAATTTGCCCCAGCCCCCGCTTACCGTTGAATCGCCAATCAAGTAGACAGTTGGCTTGTCTTTTTTAATGAAGGACAAAAGAGTAATGGACAGTAACACTGCAATAGTGTATGATATTGTATTTAGCTTTTTCATTATAATTTGGTTTTAAAATTGTTTTTAGTAAATGAATTAGTTTAATCTTGCAGCCCAGCCACCGCCAGGTGCCATATGTATTTTAAGTTTATTGTTGGCTGGAATTTTAAGGGTAAGTTTCTTGTAGTCGGTAGCATCACGGTCGGCGTTTATTCCGTCCTGCATGATCACAGCGCCTGAAGGGATTTTCCCTAGCGCCGATAAATCAACTTCAATGTCCCTTGCATTCCAATTGTTCAGCGCGGCAACAAACCAAGTATTACCCTTACGGCGTGCCAAAACAGTGTATTCTCCAACTTTACCGTCTAGTGCAACAGTTGCATCAAACACGGTTGGTACCGATGCAATAAAATCTGTAGTCTCCTGCTCTTTCATGTAGACTGTAGGATTATCAGACAACATGTTCAATGGTGCCTCATAGGTAACGTACAAAGCTATTTGATGACACCTTGTACCCTGGCTCATTGGCATACTGTTCACGGTGAAGTATTGCTTTTTGGTTGCGTTACGCATAGCCCCAGGGGTGTGATCTAAGGGACCCGCCAGCATTCGGATATAGGGAACAAGGGTTTCATAACCAGGAAAGTCAACTTCCTTACGTAGCGCTTTAAAGCTTTCTATTCCAAATACACCCTCAAAATTTAGAATGTTAGGATAAGTACGCATAAGCCCTGTTGGCTTGTAGGCGCCATGAAAATCAACCAGTAATTTCCTTTCAGCAGCCATTCTTGCTGCCTTATAATAAAAGTTAACCATTTTCTGATCGTCGCGGTTAATGAAATCTATTTTGAAGCCTTTCACCCCCATTTTGCTGTAATGTTCGTAAGCTTCCTTCATTTTTTCGTTTAGCGTGTACATACCTGCCCACAGCCAAACCCCAACATTCTTTTTCCGGCCATAGTCAATAATCTCCTTTAGGTTGAGATCGGGAATAACCTTCATAATATCCGCCTTTTCAGACCATCCCTCGTCGAGCATAATGTATTCCAGCTTATTGGCCGCCGCAAAGTCGATGTAATATTTGTAAGTCGTGGTATTGATGCCCGCTCTAAAATCAACCTTGGAAATATTCCAGTCGTTCCACCAGTCCCAGGCAACTTTACCAGGCTTGATCCATGACTCATCCGATACTCTTGATGGTGCAGCTAAGTTGTACACCAAATCGTTATCCAGCAAATCCTTGTCTTGTTTGCTAACCGCTATCACTCGCCAGGGTAAAGGGCGTTTACCGCTTGTTTTGGCAATATAATTTTCCCGCCCGGTAACTACAGACTGTACATTGTTATAACCTCCTCGTTTCTCTGTTTTAGGGTAGGGTGCCAACTCTGAAGTTAATGATTGGGGCGAACTTCCTCTTTTAAGATACATGCCCGGATAATCCTCAAGGTCTGCTTCGGTAATTACAGCTTTTTTACCATCTGCAAGTTCAATTAGTACTGGTAGAAACGCCAACGAATCTTTTACCGTATTTGCAAGCGGCAAATACGTGTAGGTATTTTCGAATGAAGTTTGGTATTTATCACCTGCACTGCGCTTTGGATCGATAAAAGGCAGATAACCTGTACGATTTTCTGCAAAAACATACGAAGACTGCTCAGACAGTATGGTTACCGAATCTTTTGTATTTAACAAAAAACGGTAGGCCACGCCTTGGTTGTAAGCACGGAATTGTACCTGGTAACCACCCTTGCAATCCAGTAAAAGTTCGTGATATTGGTCTTTAACCTCGGCCTTTTTATAAAGGTTGGTTTTGATAATATGGTTAACTTCCTGCTGACTAGCTTTGGTTACTTTTACATCACTTCCCAAAACCTGATTTTGCAGTTGCAGGGACACTGTAGAGGGAAGTATGACAACCGTCCCCGCATGATCAACCGACCATTGAAGCTCCTTACCTGCGCTTACTGTTACTGTTATTTTTTTGTCGGGAGATGTGAACACATAATTCTTTGCAACCTGGCCTAACGCCTGCGTAGTGCAAAGGGTTGCGATCAACATCCCAAATATCATCTTAATGGTTTTCATTAGCTTATTTTTTGTTTGTTTGCAACTTATTCTGGCTCCATAAATTCAAGAAGCCGGCTATATATGCGGCCTGTAGTTTCCGTACCTCGGGTGTGTAGTGTGCATGGTCAACAAAGCGATTGATACCTTGCATTTCGGTAAAAGAATAAAGGTCAATTTCAGGTATGTGGTGTGCGCTGAAAACCTCATCGGCAATTTCATTATATCGATTTATATCTTTAATAAATCTTCCAAAACCCTTATTTTTACGATGAATAGAATCAATGATTCCAGTAGTTCTGATCCAGATCATTGGAATTTTTTTTTGTGAGACGAGTGTATAAATCTGTTCCAGATTTTTACGGTAGTCGGTTTCTTCAACAGCAATCTTGCTCGTTTTCGGATCGCGTTTAACGTCATGTAGGCCACAATTGAGCATAAATAGATCAGGTTTAAATGCCGGATCATCCACTTGCATACGCAGGTATTTTAATACCATACGAGAGTCGCCTCCATTTGATCCCACCGGGATATCGAGGTTAGTAAACGCTATTGAATCACCCGTTTTTCGCTCAATTACATATCTATCTTTAAGAAATGCTTGCAAGTCACGTCCGTATTGCAAGGAGATGCTATCGCCCAAAAGAAAAAGTTTTTTTGGTTTTTCGATTAAAAACGAAGTAAGTACGGCTAAGCAACTGGTAGCCATAACCACTTTTAAAATATTTGTCATAATTTTTTTGTTTTGCGTAAGCTTTATTTATTCTATTGCCTTGTGTCGCCCATTTTAAATGTGAGTTCTCCACCCTCTAATAAATCCGTATGTTTGAGCCATGGTAGTTTGTAAGGCTTGCCATTAAGCCTGGTTTCCAAGATATATGGGTTGTGATCCCCAAGATTTTCAGCTTTGATAATAAACTTTTTATCACCCACTTTTAAAACCACTTTTTTAAATGCAGGCACACCGAACACATACTGTCCTGAAGCCGGATTAACAGGATAAAAACCCAGCGTACTGAAAATATACCATGCACTCATTTGTCCGCAATCGTCATTTCCACTTAAGCCATCTGGAGCATTGCTGTATAGCGTATTAACAATACCATTTATTCTCTTTTGGGCTTTATATGGTTCGCCTGCAAGTGTATACAAATAGGCTACATGATGACTAGGCTCGTTACCCTGCACATACTGCCCGATCAAACCCGTAATATCTGCAGTTGCCCCATCTCCGTACACTTTGGATTCAAGCGTAAAAAGGCTGTCCAATTTGTTCACAAACTTTCTTTTTCCACCCATCAATTTGATAAGTCCATCGGGATCCTGCATCACGTGCCAGCTATATTGCCAAGCATTACCTTCCGTGTAATCACCACCAGACGTTGAAGCATGAGAAATTTTAAGTGGATCAAAGGGCACAACCCATTTACCATTGCTATTCTTTCCACGCATGAGTCCAGTGGAGGGATCAAAGAGGTTTTTGTAAAATCCAGAACGCTTGGAAAAGGTTACAAAATCGGCCTGCTTGTTCATTGCCTTTGCCACTTGGGCCAAACTCCAATCGTCGATCCCATTTTCAAGCGTTGTAGAAACAGACTCAACTTTAAAAAGATCAGAAGGCAGATAGCCGTACTTTGTATAAAGGCTCCAGTCTGAATTCTTGTGATTTACGGTTAAGCTGTTAAACATGGCTTCATATGCTTTTCCTGTATCATAGTTCCTTATCCCTTTCAGGTATGCATCTGCGATTATAGGAATGGCATGATTGCCAATCATGCAATGATTTTCATGCCCCCACAATGTCCAGATGGGCAAATATCCTGCTACGTTGTAGTGGTCTATCATGCTGGCCACAATGGCATTGGTTTTCGCTGGATAAAGAATGGTATACAAAGGATTGAGTGCCCGAAAAGTATCCCATAAGGATAGTGTGGAATAATAAGTTTTGTTGGCAGACTGATACACCTTATTATCCTCACCTCTGTATTGACCGTTCACATCTGCAATGTTATTAGGTGCAATGAGGGCATGGTACAGTGCTGTATAAAAGATCTCCTTCTGCTGCTTCGTGCCATCAATATCTATACTCGACAGTTCCCGTTCCCAGCTTTGTTCAGCTGACCTACGTACCTTATCGAAATTCCAATGGTCGATTTCGGCATTGAGGTTGGCCCTTGCATTTTCTATACTTACAGAGGAGATACCCACTTTAACCAGCAATTGCGAATCTTTAAGTGATTTGAAATTAAAAACGACCCGCTGGTTGCGATTTGCAGTAGAGTCAGAAATCCAGGTATAACTGGTAAATGGCTGGTTTAATTGCAATACAAAATAGACGTGTTTCCTGCCCGCCCAACCCTTGGTTATGGTGTAGCCAGAAAGCGTTTGTCGATCTTCACGTTTAAAGTTACTTTCTATCACATGGCTTTCTAAACGTCCGGGACTTTCTCCCACCAAACCATGACGCAAATCAAGCAAAAGATGTCCGCTTTGCCGGGCAGGATAAGTATACCGGTGCATACCTACATGAGCTGAAGCGGTGAGTTCGGCATTCACATCAAAGCTTTTTAAGCGTACCGAATAATAACCAGGACTTGCCTGTTCATCTGCATGTGAAAACTCACTTTTGTAATCCTCCTTAGGAGAAACTTCCCCAGTGAATGGCATCAATAATATATCACCCAGATCTAAGGCTCCGGTACCACTTAAGTGCGTGTGTGAGAAGCCCAATATAGACTTGTCTTCGTAACGGTATCCAGCGCAATATTTCCAGCCGGCATAACCCGTTTCCGGACTTAACTGTACCATGCCACCCGGAAGAGTGGCACCAGGGAACGTATGTCCAGTACCCGCTGTGCCGATAAAAGGATTGACGTATTTTACTTTCTCCATCCTTTGGGCATACGTGAATAAACTCGTCTGCCCAAAGAATATAATCCAAAACAAATGCTTTCTTAAATTCATTGCACTATCTATATTCTGGATTTGGAATAAGGTTGGTGTTCGTGGCCAAATCACGGCTTGGAATAGGATACCAAATTTTATAAGGCTGGAAATTTTGTTTAATGGATACGGGTTCCTGCCCGGTAAACATTACACTGGTGCTCAGTGAATTTATAACGGATGCGATTCTGCCTGTTCTTATTAAATCAAATCTTCTCCATCCTTCAGCAGCCAATTCCCGCAAGCGCTCGTCCATAAGCTCATCCATAAAACTAGCTTTAAAATAGGCAGTCGTAATTGTATTTACTTTATTAACATCGTCATTGCAAGCCCTTAACCTAACTTCCCGGAGTAAGGTTCTCGCCCCGGCTTCATCACCCGTTTGGAAGCGGGCTTCAGCGTACATCAACACCACATCCGCAAAACGTAAAATAGCAAAGTCGGCCTCACCGCCCCAAACGACCACCCCACGTGCCGCCCGCGCGTTGGGATCGTCTTCCCGCCATTTGTTTGTACAAAGGTTACTAAGGTTAGATAAAACAGCATCTGCAACGTAGTAGTTGTTATTGTTGATGGTTACAAAATTCGTTGTGGTGCTCAAGTAACCACTGTACGAGGAAATGCGACCATCGTTGGCGTTAAATTTTGAATAAGACTCCCTAACCGGACGCAGAAAACCATTTGTTCCGGCATTCTTTCTGTAATCACCCCTTGGCCCGGACAACTGCGAGAAAAGAATATATTCCTGATTTCCACCTGCACCGGCCTGTACGATCATCATATTCTCTTCCCTTGCGGCAGCTTCAGTTGCTGAAAGAAATAAATTGGCGTAAGGCTTGATCATTTTATAACCGCTATTGTCGTAAACATCTTTGGCATATTTTAAAGCTTGATTATAAGCCTCACTTTGATTCACCCAGTCAAAACTATTCAACGGAAAATTTAGCGATTGGCCCACATTATTTTGTTTACATGATGCCTCGTATAAGTATACCTTAGCAAGGAAGCCCGCAGCAGTGTATTTATTTACCCTTCCAGGGCTGGAGTTTCTAGGCGGAAGCACCTCATATGCCGCCTTTAAATCAGCTTCAGCCTGCTGTAAAATCTTTTCCAGGGGAGCTCTGGGAGAGGAAATATCAGGAGTTGTTCCTATAACCAGAGGCACGCCGCCCCACATCCAGCCGAGATACATGTAAAACATTCCACGGAAAAATTGAGCTTCAGCAATGATCTGTGCTTTTCTGACTGCGTTCATGTTAATGTCAGGCACCTTCTCGATGATAAAATTAGCGCGGTTAATCCCTGCATAAAATGAAAAATAGGAATACCAAATCAATAAGTTTTCTCCTGTATAAGTGTGATTGTAAAATGGGACCAGTTCGGGCACTCCAATGGTAAACCGGACATCTTGCGTGAGGTCATCAACACCTAGATTGGTCATGTAGTGCATACCCCTTCCCCAGAGTGCCTGATTTCCTAACCCCTGAATACTTGGTGTGTTGAGCACATCATAGACACCGGTAAGCGCAAGTTCCGCATCCGCTGAAGTCTTGTAAAAATTTACGGTAGACAGGATAGAGTAAGGCTTTTCTTCCAGCATTTTTTTGCAGGAACCGCAGAGTACTGCAACGCCGGTCATGATTAAAATAAAAATATGTTTCATGATTAAAATTTAATGTTAAGTCCAAAAATGAATGATCGTTCACGTGGGTAAGAAATGTTGTCTACCCCAGGCAACAATGCAGAATATGAATTAATCTCCGGATCAAAACCACTGTAATTTGTCCAGGTATATAAATTAACGCCAGTTACATACATGCGCAAACCGGAGATACCTGCTTTTTTAAGCACGCTAACATTGTTCAAATTATATCCAAGGGTCACATTCCTTAGTCTAAGAAATGAAGCATCTTCAGTATAATAGGAGGAAACATCTAATTTCCCTTGTCCTGAAAGGCGTGGATACTCATTGGAAGGGTTTTCCACGAGCCAACGATTTGTCCAGTACGTTTCCGTTAAATTGCCAAATGGCGACTGGCCTCCTTCTAATCGGGAACGTCCGAGGTTGAGCACTTCATTCCCATAAGACCAGTTAAATAATACACTGAGATCAAGGTTTTTGTAAGTAAAGTTATTACTGAACCCACCATAATGTTTTGGGTTACTATTGCTGATGACAATCTTGTCATTATCGTCAATTTTACCGTCACTGTTCAAGTCTTTGAATTTTATATCACCGGGTCTTGGTGCACGAGATGACATCGTTGGGGTACCTGAATTTACGGAGTAGGTATAACTATTAAGATTTGCATTGGTGATGGTTACCGGATCAATTATGGTACCTGCCGTATTTTTAATGGTAAAATCACGTATCTGATAAATGCCGTCATATACATATCCATAGCCTGTACCAATTGGCTGTCCTTGAATCACACGTCCCACGGTAGACATTGCTCCGCCATAAACGGTAACAGGTATGTAACCTACACTGCCCAGGGAAACCACTTTATTGCGGTTTAAGGTCATGTTGATATTACTGCTCCATGAAAAGTTTTCTTTTTTTATGTTTACTGTATTCAGCGCCAGTTCAAGTCCTTTATTATCGATCTGCCCTAAGTTTTGATATTGGCGCATAAACCCGCTTTGCGAGGGAATATCGGCTTGCAACAGCAAATCTTTGGTTTGTTTAAGATAGACATCGGCCGTCAGGCTTATTCGATCTTTCCATAATCCAATGTCTAGTCCTAAGTCGTAAGAATGCGTAGTTTCCCAGGTCAGACTTGGGTTAGCAATTGTACCCGGGGCGAAACCCAGTGTAGAGGTATTGTTCGCTGCTGAATAGTAAACAGGAGAAAGCGTTGCGAGCGACTGGTAAGGTGGTATACGTTCATTACCAGTTAAACCGAAACTTCCCCGGATTTTCAATTCTGTTACAATACTTTGGTTTTTCATAAAATCTTCCTCAGATGCCCTCCAGGCTAATCCCAAACTAGGAAACAGAGATGATTTATTGTTCTCAGCAAGTTTAGAGGAGGCATCATTACGAAGTGTTGCGGTTAGTAAGTACCTGTTTTTGAAAGAGTAATTTAACCTTGCAAACTCTGAAACCCTGATGTAACGTTGTTTATCGGTACTTGGAGGTTGTGGCAATACTTTCGCAGTAGATATGTTGTCAAGTGGATTGATGTTCTGTACATCGAATCCCTGGCCTTGCCAACGAAAGCTCTCAATTTGGTAAGAGTTGACTTCAAAACCTAAGAGTGCAGTAATGGAATGATGTTTTGCAAAACGTTTGTTATAGGTTAACGTACTGGTTTGATACCAATTGGTTGAATTGCTTGTATTCAGCAAAGCAAGTCCATTTGTTGGAAATCCCCAGGATACCGTAGTCGGATAAAATTCACCATTTTTAGAAAAAGTCATTACTGCGCCGGCACGAACGTCTAAATTCAGTCCGTTGATTATTTTGTAATTGGCATTAACATCTGTCAATATTCTCGAAAGCGGACTCGTTTTGAAAGAAAGTTTTGCAAAATCTACCGGATTTGAAAAAGCCCCGCCATCCGGATCAAGCGATAATTGTGTTGGATCCGGTGCATTTACAGGCCTGGTGAGCAATATGTTCTGAATTAGACCATTGTAATTCCGCACCTCGTTACCTCCGTTTGATGCCACACCAGAACCAATAGCATGAGAAAGGTTCACATTAGCGCCAAGTTTTAGACGGTTGGTGGCGTTATGGTTTATTTTCATCAGCAAGCCATAACGTTGGTATTTATTGTTTAAAATTAAACCTTGCTGGTTCAAATAAGAAGGGGACACTAAAAAGTTTGTTTTGGCATTTCCTCCGCTATAGCTCACATTGTAACTTTGAATCGCCGCAGTGCGAAGCGCTTGCTTTTGCCAATCTTGTGATGGAACATTACTCATGTCCTTAACCACATCGAATATCTGATCGTTGTTCAGGTCGATCGCATAATTAGCATCTGCAGTTCCATTTTCTAACCTGAAATTGGCGTACTCCTGTGCACCAAGCATTTGAATATGGCGCGGATTGTATGCCAGACCGCCATACGTATTGACTTCCAATGAAGAAGTATTGTTTTTTCCTGTCTTAGTAGAAATAACGATGACCCCATTTGCACCCCTGGAGCCGAATATGGCTGTCGCCGAAGCATCTTTAAGCACCTCAATTGATGCAATGTCAGAAGGATTGATTCCGGAAAGTGGGTTAGTCAAGGCAGTGCTACCTATGCCTGAGGCGGCTGCTTCACCATTATTTACATCAATTTGAACCCCATCTATCACATATAGCGGCTGCGTGCCCGAATTGAATGAATTCGTACCCCGGATGGTTACGTTAACAGCGCTACCGGGTTCGCCAGAAGAGGAAGTAACCTGCACACCAGCCAGTCTGCCCTGCATCGCTTCCATGAACGACACAGACTTGGCCTGGGCAATTTCCTTCTCTTTCATTCCTGTGATGGAGCCGGTTAAGTCAGATTTTTTCTGCGTACCGTAACCAACCACCACAACATCATCCAACTTACTCGTAGTCGTTTTAAGTACAATCAGCAACGGTGTAGTTCCAGATGCTGATATTTCCCGGGTTTCAAAACCAATGGCACTAACAACCAGAATTGCATTTTTGTCTGGCACCTCAATTGTAAAGCTACCGTCTGCTGCAGTGATGGCACCCAAACCTGCCCCTTTTATCCTAATGGTAATACCAGGTAAAGGCTTATTGGATTCATCAACCACTTTACCCTTGATGGGAACAAGTCCTTGACTGGAGGATAGTCGACTCTTGCTAACAACGATGCTTTTCTCGTTTTCATTAACGGCATACTTTAGGCCTCTGGGCTGCAATATTTGATCCAATGCTTCGCTTAATGGCATATTCTTCAATTCTGCAGTTACACGCTGAACAGTGTTGATGGTCTCCAGATGATAAATAAACTGGTATCCCGTAGCATTATTAATTTTTGAGAACACTTCTTTTAAAGTGATATCGTTTGCTTTAAGCGTAATTGTTTGCCCAACGCTCTTCGCATTAGCATTTAAAACAAAAGCTATAATTAGGATAAAGGTTGTTTTCATTATTCGAACTAGCTTTCGGATAGGGTGTAACTTGCCATCCCTAGCATCCGCAAATAAAAATTTGTACATTTGGTATAGGTTAATCAGAAATTAGGTTTAAAAAAGTTTTGATAGCCAATTAAGCTGTAAAGCTGGGGTTAGAAGCGTTGCCGCGCTTCTAACCTTTTTTATGACTTAATTATCAATAAGGAACAGTAGTAAATTATGGCATAACGCTGATCCTCCTTCCATTAACTTTAAAATAGATTGCCCCAGTCTGTTCGAGGTTGCGAAGTACATTATTCAGTCCGTTTTTAATGGAAAAGTTTCCGCTAAAATGTTGTCCTTTAATACGCTCATCGATATCAAAGTCAACGTCAAATGTTCTCGAAAGTGTTTGTGTTAAACTTTCAATTTTCTCGTCCTTGAATACAAGCTTGCCATTTTTCCAGTCTGTGGCTTCTGCGATATCCGCTTCTTCTATGCTAAAACCAACTGCACTATTCACTTTGACAGCCAATTGACCTGGCTTGAGCAATTGCGATTTTTTTTGGTCAGACACCTTAACAGATCCTGTAACTAAAGTAGTAACACCTTGACTATCATCATTATATGCACTTATATTAAATACAGTACCAAGAACTTCGACCTGTTGGTGCTGTGTTTTAACCCGGAATGGCCATGCCGAAAAGTGATTAACTTCAAAATACCCCTCACCTACCAACGACACCAGACGCTCATTTTTATTGAAGTTATTAGGAAAAGACAAGGTACTTTGCGCATTGAGCCAGACTTTGCTACCATCGGGAAGCACGATCTGATATTGCTTTCCACGAGGTATGGTAAGCGTATTTAAAGCGTTTGAGTTTTCCTCCTGCGGTGCTTGTGTTGATTGGTAACTAAGTACATTCCCTTTTTGCTTGGTGATGACTGCCTGTTGCTCCGATGCGATTACACCCGCATTTTGAATCTCCAAATTAAACTTTTTACCATTTGTAAGGGTAAGCTCCACACCTTTTGCTCTAGCCGTCTGAAATTTGGTGGCGCCACTATTAGCCTCTAAATATGTATAGTTCTGCCGTCTAAATAGAAGCATTCCAATGGATACAATTATAACCACTGCGGCAGCAGCAGCAAATTGATAAAAAGTTCTAAAGCTGGTGGGAGGCTTGGAAGTTCGCAACTCTTTGTCACTGATCCTCGAAATCAATTGCGCATAAGATTGCTCCAATCCGTACTTTTTCGAAGCATCGGGGGAGTAATCCCTCAGCTTTTGTTGCAGCAAATTCTGCACATCTTTTCGTTCTTGAGGGTGCTGCATAAACCATTGATCAAGTTCTTGACGTTCTTGTTCGCTCAGCGTTTCATTTAAATATCTTTTAACCAGCGAACTTATTCGCAGGGCCCGTTCAATGTTATTTTGGTTCATTACCAATTTGGTTTATATATAAAACAGAAAACACCTATCACATCTTCAAAGCAATTGAAAATATTTTTTAGGTTTTGAAAAATGCGATCAAACCTCAGAAACCCACGATAGAATTAATTTAAAATTGCTATTCCTTTTTACTTAGCTAAAGCATATATTTACCGCATCAAATATAAACTACTTGGCTTGGCAAGCTCATTAAGAGTCTGTTAAAATAAGATTTATTCGTAATAAGCGGGCATGATCAAAAACTCAAACTTCGAAAATGAGGAGGCGCTCCTGAGCCGTTTTAGTGCCGGGGACGAGAAGGCGTTAAATCTAATATTTAATTCTTTATACAATCGACTTTGTTTGTTTACAGATCAGTTTATACATGAAAGTGACGTTGCAGAGGAGCTTGCCGTTGATGCTTTTCACAAACTTTGGGAACGCAGATGTGACTTTTCAACGATGCAGACGTTGAAGTCCTTTTTATATGTCTGCGCCCGCAACTCGGCATTAAATTACAAAGATAAAGAGCAACGAAGATCTAAAAAATTGTTCTCTTTCTTGAGTGAGGAGGATATAGTTGAGGATCCAATCGTCACAAACATTATCTACGCGGAAATTTGGGATGAAATTCAGCAAGAAATCAATGCATTGCCGGCGCAGTGTGCTAAAATCATCAAATTGCTTTACGAAATGGATTTATCACCAGACGAAGTAGCTGCACAATTAAACATCAGTAGAAATACGGTATACAGTCAAAAATTTAGAGGACTGGCCATTCTGAAGAAAAAATTGTCTTCGATCCATTTTGCGTTATTCTTATCGATATTATTTCACTAAAAATACTATCAACAAGCATTTGCCATTAAAAGAAAAAACGGTACTTTTGCGGCTCAAAATTTATCTCCGATGAGTCAATCCATAAAGATCAAAAACGCTTTAATCTCAGTTTATTACAAAGACGGTTTAGAACCATTGGTTCGCCTTCTTGCACAACAAGGTGTTCAATTGTTCTCTACCGGAGGCACAGAGCAATTCATTAAAGACTTGAATTTACCTGTAACTGCTGTAGAAGACCTTACTGGCTACCCTTCTATTTTAGGTGGTCGTGTAAAAACTTTACACCCTAAAGTTTTTGGTGGGATTTTAAACCGCAGGAGCTTAAATGAAGATAAGGCACAGATTGCTGAATATGAAATTCCTGAAATTGACCTGGTTATCGTTGACCTGTATCCATTTGAAGAAACCGTTAAAGCTGGCGGATCTGATGTTGAAATCATCGAGAAAATAGACATCGGTGGTATCTCCCTTATCCGGGCCGCTGCGAAGAACTTCAATGATGTAGTTATTCTTGCATCTAAAGATGATTACAGCAATTTACAGGCACAACTGGAAGCTCAAAATGGAGAAACAACCTTAGCACAACGTAAAGCATACGCTAAAAAAGCTTTCCATACTTCCTCACATTATGATTCGGCCATCTTCAATTATTTCAATGCAGAAGAACCTTTAACCGTTTTCAAACAAAGCATCAACCAGGCCCAGACTTTACGTTATGGAGAAAACCCTCACCAACAGGGAGTATTTTATGGCAACCTGGATGAGATGTTTACAAAGCTGAACGGTAAGGAACTTTCTTACAACAACCTGGTAGATGTAGATGCTGCCGTAGCTTTGATAGACGAATTTGAAGAGCCTACTTTTGCCATTTTAAAACATACCAATGCTTGCGGCGTAGCTAGTAAGGCTACCATTTTAGAAGCATGGAATGTGGCCCTGGCCTGCGATCCGGTTTCTGCATTTGGCGGTGTGCTGATTGCGAACCGTGAAATTGACCTGGCTACAGCTACAGAAATCAATAAATTATTTTTTGAAGTACTTATTGCACCTGCGTACGAGCCTGCGGCAGTAGAACTTTTTAAAGCTAAAAAGAACAGGGTAATCTTACAGCGCAATGAGGTTGAGCTGAGCACCAAACAGTTTAAAACTTTATTAAACGGTGTAATTGAGCAAGACAAGGACCTTGTAATTGAAGGCCCTGAGCAAATGACAGCCGTTACGGAGAAAAAACCTACCGAAGCTGAATTGAAAGACTTATATTTTGCCAACAAAATTGTTAAGCATACCAAATCAAACACCATCGTTTTTGTTAAAGACAGTCAACTGATTACCAGCGGAGTGGGCCAAACCTCCAGGGTAGATGCCTTAAAACAAGCTATTGTAAAGGCTGAAGCATTTAACTTTGACATCAAAGGTGCGGTGATGACTTCTGATGCTTTTTTCCCCTTCCCTGACTGCGTTGAAATTGCTGCCGAAGCAGGCATTACAGCTGTTTTGCAACCTGGCGGTTCCATTAAAGATGCGGATTCCATTAACATGGCTAACGAAAAAGGAATTGCAATGGTAACTACTGGTGTTAGGCATTTTAAACACTAATTATTTAGCGGCTAATACAATAAAAAGATGTAGTTTTACATTAGTATAAGTATACAGAATTTTTAATACATAAATTATCACCATATAAATGGGTTTATTTAACTGGTTTACACAAGAGGTTGCTATCGATTTGGGCACCGCTAATACCCTGATTATACATAACGATAAAGTTGTAGTCGACGAGCCCTCTATAGTGGCGTTTGACAGGCAGACTAATAAAATCATTGCAATCGGGCGCCAGGCGATGCAAATGGAAGGTAAAACACACGATAACATTAGGACCGTAAGACCCTTAAAAGATGGTGTAATTGCAGATTTTAACGCTGCCGAAGCCATGATTAAAGGGATGATCCGCATGCTCAACGGCGGTAAAGGATGGATGTTCCCTTCTTTAAGAATGGTGATCTGTATCCCTTCAGGAATCACGGAAGTTGAAAAACGTGCAGTACGGGATTCAGCAGAAATTGCTGGTGCTAAAGAGGTATACTTAATCCACGAACCAATGGCCGCAGCAGTAGGAATTGGAATTGATGTGGAAGAGCCTATGGGAAACATGATCATCGATATCGGCGGTGGTACTACTGAAATTGCGGTGATTGCTTTATCTGGAATTGTATGCGACCAATCTATCCGCGTGGCGGGTGATAACTTTGACTCCGACATTGTAAATTACATCCGCCGTCAGCACAACATTATGATTGGCGACCGTACAGCAGAGAAAATTAAAATTGAAGTTGGTGCTGCCTTACCTGAACTGGTTGATCCGCCTGCAGATTTTGCAGTACAAGGAAGAGACCTGATGACTGGTGTACCTAAGCAAATCACGGTTTCTTATACAGAAATCGCACATTGCCTGGACAAATCTATCTCTAAAATTGAAGAGGCCATTTTAAAAGCACTGGAGATTACGCCTCCAGAACTTTCAGCAGATATTTACCAAACCGGTATTTACCTTACTGGCGGTGGCGCTTTATTGCGTGGATTAGATAAGCGTGTGGCTGCGAAAACTAAACTTCCGGTGCATGTTGCAGAAGATCCACTCAGGGCGGTTGTTCGTGGTACTGGTATTGCACTGAAAAATATCGGTGGGTTCAAATTTTTAATGCAATAAGCAGGTAAAAACTTTCTATGCGTAACCTTTGGATTTTCATAAACAGATACAATGCTTTTTTTCTGTTTATCATATTTTTTACCATTGGCATCGTATTTACCATTAAGAATAATGTTTACCAGCACAGCGTGACTGTTAATTCTACTAATGAGGTAGTAGGGACAGCGTATGAGCGACTAAACGTCTTTAAAAAATACATTAACCTGGGTCAGGTAAACGACAGCTTAATTGCTGAAAACGCTAAACTGACCCAGGCCTTATTCGCCCTCAACCATATTGACAGCGCAACCAATACACTGGTCAAGGACACCCTGACCAAATATCAGTATACTTACCTCGCAGCCCGTGTCATCAAAAACTCTATCCGCTTAAGAAACAACATCATCACCATCAATAAAGGCAAAGCCGATGGCATTGTAACAGGTATGGCGGTGATCTCCCCGGGAAAAGGTGTGGTCGGTTTTATAAGGGACGTATCCGAGCATTTGGCTACTATACAATCCTTATTGCATAAAGATACCAAGATCAGTGTTAAAATTAAGAAAAACCAGGCACTGGGCTCATTGGTATGGGGCGAGCGGAATTCAGACTTTCTTAAAGCTTATGTAAAAGACATCCCTAATCAGTACAAAATGAGTTTAAGGGATACGGTAGTGACGACAGGATTTGGCTCCTTCCCTCCCGGGATTCCGGTAGGCCGCATCACCAATGCGGGAATTGCCACAGGTGATAACTTCCTGACTATTGAAGTGGCACTGTTTAACGACTTTAGTACCTTACAATATGTCTATGTTATAAAAGATAAATTTGCCGCTGAGGAAAAGGACCTAGAAGCTAAAATACCCCATGAATAGCAAAATTATACTTGTCAATTGCGTTAGATGGATCATCTTATTGTTTGTGCAAATCTTTTTGCTCAGGAACATGAGTTTTTATGACCTGGCCACGCCCTTTGTATACGTACTGTTTTTGCTCTTGCTTCCTTTTGGCATACCTAATATCCTTTTATACCTCATTGCCTTTGGAACAGGCTTAACGCTTGATGCATTTTATGATACCATTGGCGTACATACCGCAGCTTGTACCATGCTGGCTTTTGTGCGAATACTTTTTATATCGGTGAGTGTAAACCGTGATAATTTTGATGAACCAGCCCCTACTTTAGGCAACATGGGCTTTAAATGGTTTTTACTTTATGCACTCCTGTGTATCAGCACACACCACATTGTTCTTTTCCTGCTGGAAGCATTTAAATTTTCAGAACTGGGCTATACCCTTTTAAGCTGCTTATTTAGTGCTATATTTACACTGGTTACTGTTATATTGATAGAGTTTATCTTTTATAACAGGAAAATGCGCTAATGGACAATCTTTTCAATAGAAAATATACAATTCAGGGTTTATTTTTACTGGTCTGCCTCATCCTGCTGGCAAAGCTTTTCTATATCCAGGTGGCCAGTGACAAATATTTTCTCTCTGCGGAAAGTAATGTATTGCGGAAAATATATACTTTTCCTGCCCGTGGGATTATATTTGACCGCAAGGGCCGTACACTTGTGGAAAACATCCCGGTGTATGACTTACTGGTTATTCCTAATCAGGTAAAACCTTTTGACACGCTGGACCTCTGCAACATCATAGGCATTGACATGGAAAAGTTTAGAAAAAGTTTCCATAAAGCAGAAGTACAATCCCGCTATCAGCCTTCCATATTTCAAAAACAATTGTCTGTAGAAATTTATGGTGCCCTGCAGGAAAGGCTATCCAGATTTCCTGGCTTCCTGGTTCAAAACAGGACTATCCGGCATTATCCCGATAGTGTGGCCGGACAGTTTTTTGGTTACATTAAAGAGGTTACGAAAGAAGATATTGAGAAAAGCGAAGGCTTTTACCGTCCCGGTGATTACATTGGCAGAACGGGTATTGAAAAACAATACAATGAAATTTTGCAGGGTGAACGTGGTGTAACCAATATGATCTATGACGTGCATAATGTGCCTCAGGGAAGTTATTCTGAAGGGAAATTCGATACCCTGGCCAGATCTGGTGAACGCGTGTATTCCTCTATGGATATTGAGCTGCAAAAACTGGGCGAACAACTGATGCAAAACAAAATTGGCAGTATTGTGGCCATTGAACCTGCAACCGGTGAAGTGCTGGCCATGGTGAGTAGCCCCGGATATGACCCCAATAGCATGGTAGGCCGAAATGTAGGCAACCGGTACATGGAGCTTTTGAGGGACCCTAAACGTCCGTTGAATGTGAGACCTTTATCCGGATATTATTCACCCGGATCATCATTTAAACCTCTTGATGCATTAATTGGCTTACAGGAGGGTGTGATTGACCCCAACATGACGTTTAACTGTCCGGGTTATTATATGGCCGGAAACCATAAAGTAAAATGTGAACACGTGGATGGCAACATCAGCTTGAGAAGAGGCCTTGCACGTTCCTGCAATACCTATGCCTGTAATGTTTTTGCAAAACTGATGACGCAGAAACGCTTTAAAAACCAGCAACTGGCTTACACGGAATGGGAAGCTAAAGTAAGAAAATTTGGTATTGGCGCTCCTCTGGGCATTGATATGCCTTATGAAAGAAAGGGCACCTTATATACCGCCGAAGAGTATTCTAAAAGATATAAGAACCGATGGGGTTATACTACAGTCATCTCCCTGGCAATTGGACAGGGTGAAATGAATACGACACCGCTGCAAATGGCCAACATTATGGCAATTATTGCCAACAAAGGTTTTTACGTTAAACCACACCTGATCAGGGCAGTTGGAGAAAATAAACTGATCAAAAAGGAATACGTCGCAAAAAACTATGTGGGAATAGACACGGCACATTTCAGGCCTGTAATTGATGGGATGCAGGATGCGGTAAATGCCCCCTGGGGAACTGCGGTACTGTCACGTTTACCCAACATCATTATGTGCGGAAAAACAGGAACAGTACAAAACCCGCACGGAAAAAACCATTCGGTGTTTATTGGTTTTGCGCCACGTGAAAATCCGAAAATTGCCATTGCTGTAGTGGTAGAAAATGCCGGTTTTGGTAGTACCTACGCTGCACCTATCTCCAGCTATATGGTAGAAAAATATTTAACAGGCAAAATTTCCGGCTACAGACTGGATCAGGTAGAATGGATGAAAAAACAGGTGGTGCTGCCAGAGGTAGCCAAACCTAAAGTGAAGCTTGCTCCCAAAACAGCAGACTCTGCCGGAAAACAAACAAATGTAACTCCTATAACCAACCAACGCGCAAAATGAGTGTACAGCAGGGAAACCGTTTCTTTTTTAACGTAGACTGGATTACCATCCTGATTTACATCTGCCTTTGTACCATCGGCTTCGTAAATATTTATGCATCCATATACAATCCTGATACTTCTACCGTTTTTAGTTTTGGCAGCAATTACGGTAAGCAGCTCATTTTTATATTGACCGGATTAGTGCTGGGGCTTTCCATCCTACTCCTGGACGCTAAATTTTTTAGTGTATTTTCCCCAATTATTTATGGCATCACCATATTCCTCCTGCTGGTAGTACTGGTTATCGGAAGAAAAGTTGCCGGAAATCAGGCCTGGATTCCGCTGGGAAGTTTCAGGCTCCAGCCTTCAGAATTTGCAAAATTTGGAACGGCGCTGCTGCTTGCACGATACATAAGTAGTTATGCACCCAAATTAAGGGACATAAAATCCATTTTCTTTGCTGCGGTCATCGTCATCCTGCCCTTGTTTTTTATTATGCTGCAGCCAGATACCGGCTCTGCCTTGGTATTTCTTTCTTTTATGTTTCCACTCTATAGGGAAGGTTTATCCGGATATTTTCTGCTGATTTTCCTCGGCATGATCGTCTTGTTTGTGGCAGATTTCCTCCTGCCGCCTTACATTATCGTCCCAGTCATTTTGGCTGTTGGTGGATTTTTCGCCTTTCAAAATAAGCGAAAGCAAAAAGTGTTATTTTCCATTGCCCTTGCTGTACTGATTGCCATTGTTTACTTATTTGTGGTTAAACTGGCTTATACTTCAGTGCTTCAACCACATCAACGCACCAGGATTGAGATTATGCTGGGCTTAAAAACTGATCCTAAAGGTGCCGGATATAATGTAAACCAGTCTAAGATTGCGATAGGCTCCGGGCAGCTTACAGGCCGTGGCTTTTTGCAAGGTACGCAAACCAAATATGGCTATGTACCAGAACAAAGTACAGATTTTATCTTCTCTACCATAGGTGAAGAATGGGGATTTGCAGGTTGCGCGGTAGTGATTTCGCTATTTGCATTTCTGCTGCTGCGCCTTATTAACCTTGCGGAACGACAGCGTTCTACCTTTTCACGTGTATATGGCTACTGCGTGGCCAGTATCATCTTCTTCCATATCTTTATCAATATAGGCATGACCATTGGCATTATCCCTGTAATAGGAATTCCGCTGCCTTTCATTAGTTATGGCGGGTCTTCTTTATGGAGCTTTACAGTCTTGCTGTTTATCTTTTTGAAGCTGGACGCTAACCGGATGGGCTTTATATAGGAAAGCGCTGCCTTAACACTTCATAAAACTGATCTGCTGTACTTTGTTTAGCAGTCCAATTGTTTTTAACGGCGTAGTTTTTCTGCAAAAAGCTATCCGCTGTATTAAAATCGGCCATTTTATTGAGCAGATCTATTGCCTCGGCATAGGCCAGGTTATATCCGTTAAAAAGATCTTTAATGTACAGCAGCTTATCATTTAGTGTAATGCCCTGCTTAAGATCTGAAATTGTTTGTTTAGCACTTTCTGTCTGAACAGTAGGTTTAACACCTAAACTATTTGCCAGCAATTCATTTAAGGTAGGTTTTGTAGCAGGTTCTTCCTGAACAGGTGCTACAGGAATTTCAATTGCCGCAGGGGCTTGTGCTACCTGTACAGGCTCCGGTTCCTCTATTGCTAATTCCTCCACTTCTGCTATTTCTTCAAGCTCTTCTGCGGGCTCCGGTTCCTCTGTCACTACAGGTTCTTCTACTGCTACAGGACGCTCCTCTTCTTCTATCAAAACAGGTTCTTCTTGCTTAGGAACAAGGAATGGTTCAGGACCGATTTCATCTTCAACTAAAGGTTCCTCTTCAAATAGATCTTCTTCTTTAGGATGATGAAGTTTCTGTTTTTGCAGGATAATCTGTTGTTCCTCTTCACTTAAAGGTCTGTCAAATATTTCGTTTAGAGGTTTCTCTTCAAAATCAAATTTATCAGACAAGGGGCCTTCACTCAATATAAACTCAAAGCTGGACGGTTCGTTATCAAGTTTAAAAATATCCTGGTCCAGTTCAGCATTGATTTCCGGAACCTCTGGAAGCAAGATCACCTTTTCCGGTTCCGGAACAGGCGCTGCTACAGGAGCTGCAACTTCACTATGCTCGGTAATGGCCTTAACGGGCTTACTGTTGTTAATTTTTTGCAGGATCTGGATATGATCTGTTAAAAAGCTGGCATTGGCCAGAAACAACTCCAATTCAAGTTCATTGAGTTGTGCCGGATTTTGAGCTAAAAACTCATATTGGTCATTGATCTCATTTAAAATTGAGCCGATCTTTTTAAAAACATCTTCCTGGTTCATCATACATTAATAACGAAAAAATTGGTGTTTTGTTGGTAAGTTGCAATTCAAAAGTACTATAAAATTTCGATATTAGCGGTTCTAAAAAGTGATTAAACATGTTATTCAGCGAGCAAAATTACCGGAGGGGAACCTATGGCGGAAGTATTGAAGTAATTTGTGGCTCTATGTTTTCCGGCAAAACAGAAGAACTGATCCGCAGGTTAAAAAGAGCGGAAATTGCGAAGCTAAAAATCGAAATATTTAAACCTGCAACAGATACCAGGTACCACTTAACGGATGTGGTATCTCATAATGCAAATGCGATACCCTCTTCTGCAGTTAATCATTCGTCTGCTATTCTTTTATTGAATGCCGATACCCAGGTGGTTGGGATTGATGAGGCACAGTTTTTTGACGATAACCTTCCGGAAGTTTGTACCGCACTCGCCAACAAAGGCATCAGGGTAATTGTAGCAGGTCTGGATATGGACTCTGCCGGAAAGCCGTTTGGACCTGTACCGGCGTTAATGGCCATTGCCGAACTGGTTACCAAAGTAAATGCCGTTTGCGTATGCTGTGGCCTTCCGGCTATGTATTCTTACCGTAAAGTAGCTAGCGCAGACCGTGTGTTACTTGGCGAGAAAGAGAGCTATGAGCCACGTTGCAGAGCTTGCTTTTATGGTACCGGTAAGTAGCTATCTGGCTAGCCTACCTGGAATATGTTAATGAGTTCATCCACAAATAAGGTTGCTGATTTTTTGCGGTACACACCTTTTTGCCACAATATAAATGCCTGTTTGTAATATTCTTTTCCAGCAATAGGAATGACCACCAGGTCATCCCAGCTAAGGATGGCCTTCTCGTTAATGATGGTGGCCCAGCTCCCCTCATTTACCATAGATAAAAGCGAATGCACATCATTTACTTCAACTTTAATAAGGGGACTGATTTTCTTTTTCAGGAACAAATCATCCAGTAAATCCCTTGAACTAAAACCTTTACTGGGCAAAATCAGCTCTACATTTGCCAGCTCGGCCAGCGATATTTTTTGCAGGCTTGCCAGAGGGTGTTTTTTAGCGACCACCATAGTGATCCTGGAAGAAAACAGAGATTCCATTTCGAGGCCTTCATTGTCAGACTGATCATGGAAGGCAAGGATAACGTCTAACTCTGCCTGTTTTAATTTCTGCTCCAGTTCTGATGCAGTGCCGTATTCCAACACAATTTTAATTCCGGGATATTTAGAAGAAAAGGGTGCCAGTGCAGGCAACAACATAGAGCTGAAGGCATAGGTTACCCCTATTTTAAGCTCACCAATAACCAGGTTATTCAATTCAAAGATGGCCTGCTGTGCTTTTTTAACATCAAGCGCTATTTGCCTTGCATGGTATAAAAATAAATTACCTGCCTCTGTAAGTTTTACATGTTTTCCTACCCTATCAAACAGCAACATGCCCAGCTCTTCTTCCAAAAGTTTGATTTGCTGCGATAATGTAGACTGTGTTACAAAGGATGCTGCCGCAGCTTCGGTAAAGTGCAACATTTCTGCCGCTTTTATGAAATAGTTGAGCTGTCTAAGTTCCATGTTGCCCTTCTTTATTAATCGTTAAAACTAATCAATATCATTAAAACAATCAATTTTACCACTCTAAAATTTATATCGAAATTTGCTGTTACAATACAGCGCAGCAATATGACGGTTTTCAGATCACTCAAATCACGCACTTTTAAACTCTTTTTTTACGGACAATCCATTTCCCTTATCGGCACCTGGATGCAAAAGACCGCGGTGAGCTGGTTGGTTTACCAGTTAACCGGATCGGCTGTATTACTAGGGGTTGTAGGCTTTGTAAGCCTGATTCCCTCTCTTGTACTTTCTCCTTACGCAGGAAGCCTGATTGACAGACATGACCGCTTTCGCATCATGGTCATTACACAGGTTATTTCTATGGTACAGGCAGGCGTGCTGGCGGCAGTAATATTTTTAGGCTACAACAATATCCTGGTCATTATTGCACTGAGTTTGGTTCAGGGAATAATCAATGCTTTTGATGTAACCTGCAGACAATCATTAATGGTAGAAATGGTTAATGATAAGGAAGACCTGCCTAATGCGATTGCGCTTAACTCTACCATGACCAATTTTGCCCGCATTGCCGGGCCGGCAGTAGCGGGAATTATACTGAGCACTTTTGGTACTGATGTTTGTTTTATCGGCAATTTTTTGAGCTATATCCCCGTATTGATTTGTTTGTTTATGATGAACATTCACACCCCGGTGATTACTAAACCTGTTAAAAGCATCTGGAAAGAGCTTCATGAAGGTTTTAAATATGTTTCGGGCGATAAAGAACTAAGCAGTGTGATTATGATGATAGGAATGAGCAGTCTTTTTGTGATTCCCTTTAACACTTTAATGCCCATCTTTGCAAAAGATCTTTTTCATGGTGATGCAAAAACGTTTAGCTGGTTTGAAAGTGCGGCAGGCTTAGGCTCTATTGTAAGTGCGATATACCTGGCCAATCTTAAAAACAGCAATACGTTAATGAAACTGATCATGATTGCAGGAGGAATTTTAGGCATGAGCCTTTTGTTTTTATCTTTTGCACCACAATTACCTATCGCATTGTTTTTTATGACTTTTGCCGGGGTAGGTATGATGGGACAAAGCTCTGCGATAAATACCTATATACAAACGCATGCTGTACCAGAAATGAGGGGCAGGGCAATTAGTTATTACGTAATGGCTTATCAAGGCATTATACCTGTAGGAAGCTTGTTGATAGGCTGGCTTGCTCAGGCCATTGGCCCAAGGCCCGCAGTTTTAGTAGAAGGTTTGATTGGAATAACAGCAACCGGAATGTTTGTTTATTTAAAAAGCAGACAGAGCGCAGTTAAAACGGCAAATACCTGATTGTGCTAAATTATCCCAGCGGGCAATTGCTGCAGCGTTTGCCCTTTAAATACTTTTCACAGCACTTTTTCTTCTTCTTTTTCTCCTTGTCTTTTCCAGACTTTTTGTCTTTATCTTTTTTTGACATCGTTTTATCTCCGTTCTCTTTTCCTCTAAACGCTGTTTAATTGCATAAAAAAGCACATACTAACCTTAGTTAGCATGTGCTCTAATAGCCTGGTAAAGATACGGATTACGCTTCGTTATAAGTAATTTTACGAACGTGTTTATCAATTTCCCATCTTCCTGTTCCTTCTTCTCCAATTACATCAAACAATTCCAGCGCACGACGGGCTTTGTATTCTTCTTCTCTTTGCTCTTTAAAGAACCAGTTTAAGAATTCAAGCGTTACAAAATCCTGCTCTTTGTAGCAACGTGCAGCAATATTTTTGATAGACTGGGTAACACTAATTTCCTGATCTAAGGCATCTTCAAATACTTCTCTGAAAGAATTATAGTCAGTTTTGATATTAGTGGTTTCAGGGGAGATTGCATTTCCACCCATATCCAGTACATATTTGTAAAATTTCAATTGATGAGCTCTTTCCTCTTCAGCTTGATCAAAAAAGTAATCAGAAGAAAAATCGTAACCGTTGGTATTGCACCAGGAAGCCATGGCAAGATAAATTGCTGCTGAATGTGCTTCTTTTTTTATTTGCTGGTTAATAAGTGCCTCTACGTCTGACGAGAGTAAACACTTTACACGCATGATATCCTTCATAATCTTGTATTTTCTATTTTAACATCCGGGAAGCCAAAACTGTTTCCCTTATAACAAGAACAAAATTAATGCAATAAATCCATACTGCTGAAAATAAGGACAATTCGGAAAGAATCTAAGTCTAGTTATTACGAATAAAATTGGAGCTGATTTAGGATATTTGCTGGCAAGGCTTGCGAAGGCCGGAAAAGCGCAGTTTACATTTTGTAAAGGAGCACATGAGGACGAGCTAACGCCACCAGCAGATATTACAAACAGGTCCGGTATAAGGTATCCTGAATAATGTGATTTAACTCCAACATCACAAAAGTACCCTGAAGTAGTTGTTTTAGCTCAATAACCTGCACTAAAGAAAGTACATAGCAGTCATCGCAGGCACAAATGAAGATAATCTCCACATCCGGTTCCTGTACACCGTTTAACAAAATATCTTCGATATCGATCTTGTAAATTGCCTGTTTAAGCTTCAGAATGTTCCGGTAATCAAACCTGGCAATTTTACCGGCAAAATCAATAAACCAGCAATTTTCTCTGTCACATTGATAAATAGCGCCTTTTTCGGTGCTAAATACTTCTGCGTAACTGCTGGAAATTTGGGTAGTTAAATTTTGCATATGCTATTTGTAAAGCAAAGATGGTGTTTATTTAGAATTAATCCAATACCACCAACCAAAATATTACACAAATTTGTAAGGCTAAATTTACAGGATCTGATTTCAAAAACTAACTTTGTCCAATTGTGGCTCAGCCTTTGATATACGCTGGCCTGGAATTAAGAAATATGTTACTAAGGATTATTAATGGAGAATAATACTAAAACTTCGGCACTGGCAGGACAGCAGGATGAAGAAGTAGTTAAAGGTCCCGGCAGGTTATCGAGAATATTTTTAACCTTATACGATGTTTACCAATTTATTGCGCGTTTTTTTAAAGAGGCATTTCTCCCTCCTTACGAAGGAAAAGAATTACTAAGGCAGTGTTACGACATTGGTTACCGCTCTGCACTGCTCATTTCTACCACTGGTTTTATCACCGGCATTGTATTTACCAAGCAATCAAGGCCTTCCTTATCTGAATTTGGCGCCACTTCCTGGCTGCCTTCGCTGGTTGGGATCGCTTTATTGAGAACACTTGCCCCACTGCTTACCGGCCTTATTGCTGCGGGTAAAGTTGGCTCCAGCATTGGTGCCGAACTGGGCTCTATGCGGGTAACCGAACAAATTGATGCGATGGAAGTTTCGGCAACCAATCCTTTTAAGTTTTTAGTATCCACACGTGTGATGGCGGCAACCATAACCATTCCCATCCTTACCTTTTACACGGCAATGATTGGTATGCTTGGCGCTTTGCTCAATGTATCTATGAGTGAAAGTATGAGTGCCAAGGCTTTTTTCCAATCGTCTTTAGAGCAGATCACTTTTCTTGATATTACTGCGTCTACCATCAAAGCTGTGCTCTTTGGTTTTACCATTGGCGTGGTGGGCTGCTATCAGGGATACAATTCCAGTAAGGGTACGGAAGGTGTAGGTAAAGCAGCTAACGCGGCTGTGGTAACTGCCATGTTCCTTATTTTTATAGAGGAAGTAATTTCCGTTCAATTTTTTGGCTTATTCAGATCTTAACATGAAACAAAAACCACAGACGGACCTGAGTTCAGAGAAAGTAATCGAGATCAGCGGACTAAACAAATCATTTGGTAATTATCATGTGCTTAGAAATGCCGGACTTGATCTTTACCGTGGCGAGAACCTGGTGGTGCTGGGAAAATCGGGTACTGGTAAATCGGTGCTAATTAAAATCATCATTGGTCTACTAAAACCTGATGCAGGAACAGTTAAAGTTCTCGGCAATGTAGTAGACGAAATTACTTACAAAGAGTTGCTGGCCTTACGACTGCGGGTGGGATTTTCTTTCCAAAACAGTGCTTTGTACGATAGTATGACCGTACGACAAAACCTGGAATTCCCGCTGGTACGTAACCGGAAAACCTTAACAAAACTGGAAGTGAATAAGGCGGTAGAAGAAACACTTGATGCCGTTGGCCTGCTGCAAACGATTAACCAAATGCCTTCTGAATTATCCGGAGGACAGCGTAAAAGGATAGGAATTGCAAGAACTTTAATATTACAGCCGGAAATCATGCTGTACGATGAGCCTACAGCGGGACTGGATCCCATTACCTGTCTGGAAATTAACAGCCTGATCAACGAAGTTCAGGAGCGCTACAGAACGAGCGCAATTGTAATTACACATGATTTAACCTGCGCAAAAGAAGTAGGCAACCGCGTAGCGATGCTGCTTGACGGACATTTTCAGCGTCAGGGTACCTTTGACGAAGTATTTAACACAACGGACGAGCGCGTAAAACCGTTCTACGATTATAATTTTATTCAATAATAGTATGCAACAATCAGAAAACCGCCGACAAATTACCGTTGGAGTATTTATATTTTTAGGCCTGCTTATCTTTGTAGCAGGTATTTTTACATTGGGTGGACAGCGGAAGGCATTTGTAAAAAGCTTCCAGGTAAGTGCTGTGTTTAGTGACATACAAGGTTTAAAAACCGGTGGAAACGTTTGGTTCTCGGGCGTAAAAATCGGAACCATTAAGAAGATCCAGTTTTACGGCACTTCGCAGGTACAAGTTATCATGAGCATTGAAGAGGATGCCCATAAATACATTCATAAAAATGCTGGCGCCAGCATCAGTTCTGATGGATTGATTGGAAATAAGATTGTGGTCATTTCTGGCGGTAGTCCCAAATTTCCTTTTGTAGAGGATGGCGACAAGCTTCAGGTAAATACTGAGCTTTCTACGGATGACATCATGAAAACCTTACAGGTTAACAATAAAAACCTGGTAGATGTAACAGGGAACTTCAAAATTCTTGCTAAAAACCTGGTTGAAGGTAAAGGTACTGCAGGTGCATTATTAGCGGATGAACAAATTGCAAACAATTTTAAGGCTATTGTGCTCAATTTAAAAAACACCACCGCTGCTGCCGATAAAATGGCAGTGGAATTGAATGCCTTTACGAAGACATTGAATACCAAAGGTGGGCTGGCTGATAAATTACTAACTGACACTGCTGTATTTAACAGATTACAGGCCTCTGTGGCTTCTTTGCAGAAAACTGCAGCTTCTGCATCAGCAATGACGGAAAACTTGAATAACGCCTCTGCTAAGCTTACTAAAAACGATAATGCCGCCGGGCTATTATTGAACGATCCAAAAACTGCAGATCAGGTGCGCGCAATTATGGGCAACCTGCAAAGTGGAAGTAAGAAACTTGATGAGGATCTGGAAGCGTTACAAAGTAATTTCCTGCTAAGGGGCTTCTTTAAGAAACGTGCTAAAGCGGAAGAAAAAGCAAAAGAAGAAGCTGAAAAGCAAAAGCAATAAAATTAAATACTTAATCTGCATTTTTTTTATGGAGAGTATCTACATGGGTCAAAGCAGGTTAAGCAATAAAACGGCAAATACAGCCTTAAACAGCTCGAATTATTTTCAAATAATATTTGTCAATTAGAAAAAAGAAACTACATTTGCACTCCCAACAACGAGGAACATGAGTCAAATCATAAATATCGTTTGATGGTGCGGTAGCTCAGTCGGTAGAGCAAAGGACTGAAAATCCTTGTGTCGTCGGTTCGATCCCGACCCACACCACTTCAAAAAGCTTCAGAGAAATCTGGAGCTTTTGTTGTTTTAAGGCCAGTTCAGTTTTTAAATTTATTGAATAAGTCTGTTCCCTTATCTGTTAGCACGTACTTTCCACTCTTATTAGAGCCTTGAAACGTAATTATATCTGCTTCCTTTAGCAGTCTGATATCTCGCTGCGCTGTTGCTCTGGTGAGTTGGAAGATACTTATTAATGTCTTTGTTGTTACTCCTTCTTGTTGATATATGTAATCAACTTCCCTCATAAGTCTTTCTTTTACTTGCGTATTTATAGCCTCATTTATAGCCTCATTTATAGCCTCATTTATAGCCTCATTTATAGCTTCGTCATTATTTACAGCTTTTAGCTTATTAGGAGCAGTTGTTATTCCTCCTATAGGAATAACTGTTCTGAACAATTTATCTTCTATGAACTGTGGTTCTCTTCCCGGGCTGTAATCTTTTAAATATCTATATACATTGATAACCCCCGACCCAAGTTCATCTACTCTACCCAATTGAATGAAAAATTTGGCGATGAGCGGGTTTTTAGGGAATGGACTGAAGTTATCGGGAAGTAAAAGACCATTGCCGTGGGGATTGTTTGCATTAGTTACCTCTACACGATCCTTATAAATGACAAAGGTTGATGGGCTTGCATCCATATATTCACGGTGTATGATTAAGTTGGCAATTACTTCGCGGAATATTTGAGATCTTAAGCTAATACGCTAATCACCACGCAAAAAGAATTTATCAGGCAGGTGCTTTTCTACGAATGCGGATAACTGGTCATATGCTTCAATAAGATTGGTCTGGATATAAAGTCGGTCATCATAACGATATATATCCTCACGACGGACTAAGGCGTCAACCTTGTAATAAGAAACAGTGTTGAGAATGGTTTGATCAGTTCCAAAAAGCAAGACAGCCGCTAGATTATGTCCTTCTTTGTTTGATCTGGTATCCTTACCATATAGTCCTGCAATTTTCATGAACTGTTCATTATCCAGGTTGATCCATGGGTGACTAGCATTGTTTGCCTTAATCAAATTGCGTGCAATATCAAATAGCTCCGGTTTGAAATCAGCCATCGTAACCGCGGGACAGACCATTGATTCTGAGTAATAATTCCGCTTACTATTATAGAGGGCCGCGATCTTGGAAAGTTGTGTTACCTTAAAATCGCCGTCATGACTTCTATCATAAACCACGTTGACGGATTTATGAACTTCTGAGCTCACAGGAACTGTAATATGCAGTATAATCTTACCGTCTACTTTCAGAGTTTGAGGATGCAAGATAAATGGCGGATCAAGCTTACTTGGATTATTGGAGAGATTTACGAGATCTTTAATTAATTGGTCTAAGTATGCATTATTTATACCAAGTATTGTCCCGTTATCATTTACACCAAGAAAAATATCGCCCCCCTCTCTATTTAGCATAGCGCATATGCTTTCAAAAAGGCTTTTTGGTAATTGATCTCTAGAAGCAGTTTTATATTCAAGATGAATGTCTTCTTTTCTGCCCAATAACTTTGTTACGCGTTTCTGATCCATAATGCGAATTTAACAATAAGCAATGTATTTAACTATTTAAAGCTACAAGTTTGCAAATTATTAATTAACCAATACCTAAACAAGAAGTAAGGATCATAACTTATTGAAGAAGGGCAAACAGGCTCTTCTTCAATAAACAGATAAACAAATTCTAATTCTTTATTTCAATTAGATGTAGAACGCAGTTTAATTAGTCCGCTTTTAACAGCAGCTCCAGTTACCTGAAGCGCGATTGAGCCAGCCTGCTTAGTAGACTGCACCAACACAACCAACTTACCGCTGAACAATTTCATTGTAGGCAATTCAAAACTCTCCAGAGAGGTTGCATCACCGTTACAAGCTGCTTTATACACACCCGTACCACTCACTTTAAATTTCAGCGGCATTGATGCTGTAGGGCAGGGAATTCCGTTTTTGTCAACCACAGATACGGTGATGTACGAAATGTCTTTTCCATCGGCATTGATTTCTTGCCTGTCTGCTTCCAAAACAATTTTATAGGGCTTACCAGCGGTAATCACTTTATCTTCTGCAACAGCTTTTCCATCCGCGCCATAAGCTACAACTTTAAGTGTGCCCGGTTCATATTTAACATCGTTCCACATCAGCCTGTAACGATCCTGGGGGGTCTCTTTATTTTTTTTCCGTATACCCATGCTTTTTCCATTCAGAAACAACTCAGCACTATCGTAATTGGTATACACGAAAACCGGCGTCGTTTCTCCTTCTCTGCCTTCCCAGTTCCAGTGTGGCAGGATATGTAGCGTAGATTTCTCTTTGTTCCAGCGACTACGGTATAGGTAATACCTGTCTTTTGGGATACCTGCCAAATCACAGATCCCAAAGTAAGAACTCCTGGAAGGCCACATTTCATCATAAGGAGTAGGTTCTCCGAGATAATCGAAACCAGTCCACACAAACTCTCCGATTACCCAGGGCATATCATCCTGCAAAACAAAATCATCATCTGGAAGATTAGACCATGAACAATACTCCAGGTCATAAGATGAACTTTGAAGATCGGCATACTGTTTATCTTTGCCCTTAACTACCGGAAATTTATAAATACCCCGAGAGCTCACCGTTGATGCGGTCTCTGAACCCAGGATGAAGCCTTGAGGAAAAGTTTTATATGCTTCGGGATATAAATGTACACGGTAATTTAAACCAGGTACATCCAATAAGGCGCCAAAGCCAGATTCCATAGTAGCTTTAACCTGATCCATACCTACAGTGACGGGCCTGGTAGGATCCTCTCTGTGAAAAATATCCTGCAACCACTTTGCACGCTTAACACCTTCTGCACCCCATTGATCAGGAACTTCATTACCGGAACTCCACATCACAATAGAGGGATGGTTGCGGTTGGCCCTCACCAGGTTTACAACATCTTTTTCCGCATCAGTATCAAAATAAAGATGGTAACCATTCTCTACTTTTGGCTTCGCCCATTCGTCAAAACTCTCTGCCAGGAACATAAAGCCCATTTCGTCGCAAAGCTCCAGCTGCTCTGGTGAAGGCATATTATGTGAGCTCCGTATGGCATCGCAACCCATATCTTTCAGAATGGTCAGTTGTCTCCTTAAAGCAGCCGTATTGATGGCCGCACCGAGGGGGCCGAGGTCATGATGTAGACAAACACCTTTAAATTTACGAACCTTACCATTAAGACTAAAACCTTTATTTGCTTCATAGCGGATCTCCCGGATCCCGAAACGGGTTTTCACTTCATCTTTCAGTACATCACCTTCATATATTTTGGAAACCGCTGTGTACAAATAAGGACTTTCAGGGCTCCACAATTTCGGATCTGCAACGGCAATATTTTGATCGAATTCCTCAGCGAAGCGCTGATCAGTAGTTGATGAGCTAAGTCTTTTGCCTTGTTGATCCATAATATCTGTAACCAAACGGATGTTGGCGCCACTGGCCTTAGTTTTAATATTTACTTTAGCCAGTTTGGCATCGATTACAGGCGTAGTGATGGAAACACCCCATTGCTCAATGCTCAGCTCATCTTTGATGATCAAATGAACGTTTCTGTAAAGTCCGGCACCTGGATACCAACGTGAGGATTTTGGACGGTTGGATAAATGCACAGCGAGACTATTTATCTGGCCTGGTAGCGCTTGCTCTGTTACATCAAGATAAAAGCTGTTGTAACCATAATTCCATTGTCCCACAAGTTTACCATTCAGATACACACGCGGCTCACTCATTGCCCCATCAAACACAAGCAAGGTACGCTGTCCCTTTTTCAACGCGGGTATGGCTATGGCGTTACGGTACCAGCCTTCGCCCGTGTAAGGCAATGCACCCGTTCTACCTGTTTTTTCTGTCGGTTTGGTTTCACCGTTCTGCGTAATGGCGACCACCTGTTTGTCTATCTCTTTGTCAAAAGGTCCGGAAATCGCCCAATCGTGAGGAACTCTTACAGTTTTCCAGGCTTTATCATTGTATGTTTTTTCGTAGGCTTTCTCGTTTTCACCCCTATAGAACTTCCAGTTGTCTGTTAACGAAATTTCCACACGGTTCTGACCATAGGCGGACAATACGGCAAAAAAAGAGGCGGCCAGAAGTTTTAGCCCGGCCTTGCTAAATGTTTTTTTTCTGATGTTCATATGTGTTTACCTATTTCGCTATTTCAAATAAATGGCTGAGATCTCTATCCCCTTTTCAAAGGTGACTTCCAGTTTTTCCAATTCCTTCAGCTCAAAAGTTGTCTTAGTTGTAGCTTTATAATACAGGTCCTGAAACCCAGGATAAGGTCTTGGCAACAACAATTGTGCAGCCGGCTTTAAACTACTAAAAGGTATTTTGATGGTTTGAAATTCCGAATTTAGCTCTAGTTTGGCAGCAAAGAAATTTGCCTGCCTATCCATAAGACCAACCTGAATACTTGTTGGTATTAATTCTGTAGCCCGAGCGTGGACAACCAGTGTATCTGCTCCTGCAGTTCCCTTTATCCGATCTCCAAAGTAGGATTGAAATCCAAGCATCCGGATAGATTGATCTTCGGGCATGCTGAATTTTAATGTAGCTCTTTCTGCTGTAGGATATGCTACCGGACGGTGTTTCCAATCAGGATTGAATAATATCATCCGCTCTGCGTCTTTTTGAGCGTCGAAAAGCATCAAAACCGGGCTCTGTGTATCTTTAGGTGCAACGAATTCTGAAAGTGTGATTGTGCCCCATAAACCATCAGTATTAAGCTGACTGCTTACATTTTTACGGCTCAACAAATACGTTCCAGGACTAATCTTAAGTTTAGTACCTTGGGCAACGCTGGCATATGTATTCCCTGCATTTATACCTTTAATTGTGTAAGCATTGCCCAAGTCAGGAAGATCGATCGTTATCTCATGTTTTGCCCATTGGATCCCAGTAACCATTTTATCCGGACTGCTACGCTCAAAAGGATCGCTCAGGTAAATGGCGTCAGGCATTACTTCCAGCCTCCAAATTCCCGGTTCAACTTTATCAAGCAGATAAACTCCATTACCCTGATATTGCAAAACGGAGGAACTACCTACCCCTGCAATATGCTGCAATTGGCTGGGGCTTACAGGCTTTGAATTGGTGTTATTTGAATAATAAAATGCTTTAGCTGTGTTCATTTCACTTAGAGAAGCCGCATGGCTTAGCCTAAAATCTGCAAAGGCAGTATCTGCCCCCTGCGCTTTGCCCCGGGGCAATTGATGAAATACTTTAGAAGCAATTAGTAAACTGATGGCCTTTGAAGGCGTGTAGGCCATATTGAGGTAATGAGTTTGGTATTCGGTATTTCCCTGCGCGGTTGCCATTGGGTCATAAGCAAATTGGGTAGCCCATTGAAAGCCTGCAACACGAAAACTCCGGGCCATTGCCGGGTACATATAAGGCTCCATTACATCGCCTGCATCAAATTCATAGACTATTTTTGCACGGTTTTTAAAACCAGGAATAGTATCAAAAGGAATTTTGTACCTGGAAACGTGCGGCAGGTAGTTCCCCTTAAGCATATGGCCAGACACCAAACCCGTTGGATACCACTGAAAGCTATGTCCCTGTACGTTGGCTTTTACAATAGCAGCTGCGTACTTGGGTGATTCGCTAATATTATAGAAGATTGGTTTGGTCCAGCCCGTTCCGCGGATGGCTTTGACCATGCGGTTAATGTACTGTGTAGTCAGTCCTTTTTCGCCACTGTGCTGTGGCTCATTATTCACTTCTGTAGCAATGATATCCGGATCATTTTGATAAGTCAACCCGGTATAGGGGTTTTTATGCTGAAAAAATTGTTTTAAATACCGCTCCTGCGCCTGAATGGCCAGTTCTTCGGTCAGGGCTTTTTGCTTACCATATTTACTGGAAAAACTGCCCCGGTCTTCATCCTTTTCAGGATAGCCGTTGCCCCAGAAGGCAATAGGCGTGATGAGGGTTTTGATTTTTCTGTTTTTTAATTCAGCAATCAGGAAATCAAAAAGCCGGAGGTGTTCATTGTTGAGCAGATTGCCTACACTATCTGAAATTTCCACATCCCAGACATGTACACGGAAAGCATCCAGCCCCAACCGTGAAAAGTGATAGACATCTGCTTTAATGGCCTGCTCTACTGAAATGCCACTGCGTTGTATAGAACGGTAGCCATAAGCAAAGGGAGCAGTATAATTTACGCCAAAGAAAGAAGCTTCTGAGCCATCTTTTTGCCAGCGCATCACACCATTTTTATCTACAAAAATTCCTGCCTTTGCCTTTTTAGGCTGCGCAAATCCCGATAGACTGAAAAAAGCCATCCACAGAAAAATCAAAACACTTCTGAGCATTCTTCAATAATTAAGGTAAAAAAGCATCCATTGCTACTGTTGGTTTCCCTGTATCATCAAAAGCACCAAGCTGGTACCCACTCCATCCATTGTAAGATTGAGGTTCCCAGTAAAAAACACCAAGGCCTTTATTGTTTGGAAGTGACTTGTTCTTGGCCATTAAATCTGTAATAAACAATTTAGAAGCGGCAGCATCAGCAACAGGCATACCCAGCTCGCAGATCATAATTTCAGATCCATACCTGGTTACCATATCCGTCATATTGGCCAAACACTGCGTATTTCTAGTCGCCCAGTTTGCTGCAGTTGGATACATGGACATGCCAATGACATCCCATTTTGCTCCATTATTTTTAAGCCCGTCAAACATCCACCTAAACAAACTATTATCGTAGCCATTAGAGATGTGGACAATTACTTTAGAAGCTGGATTGACAGCTTTAACCGCATTATATCCTGAAAGTACCAGCTCGGCAAAATTTTTCATACTGGCAGAAGCTTTTCCTTCTTCCCACAACATGCCATTATTGGTTTCATTACCCACTTGCACCCATTCCGGAATAATATATGCATTTTTTAGCGTGGTAAGTACTTCTGTTGTGTGGTTGTAGACAGAGGCTTTTAAAGCTGTAATATCTTGTCCTACCCAAGCCACTGGTTTGGTTTGCTGACCAGGATCTGCCCAGGAATCACTGTAGTGAAAATCTATCATGATGCGCATGTTGGCTGCCCTTGCCCTTCTAGCTTTGGTAAGCACATCTGCAGTATTGTTAAATCCAAGAGTAGGATTAACCCATACCCTAAGCCGAATGGCATTGATGCCCTTCGCTTTTAAAATTGTAAATAAATCTTGCTCTACGCCAGCATTATTGTAGAACTTTCTTCCGCCAGCTTCCATTTCACTTACCCAGCTAACGTCAGCACCTTTTGCATAAGTGCCAATCGGATCTGGTACCGGATACAACATCGTCTCTCCGGTTGGCGTCTTTTTACAACCAGCACCTATAAATATCAGCAGCACAATTATTGCGAACCATTTGGTTTGTTTCATCTCTTTAAATTTTAATACTTATTTAACTGAATAGGTATAATTCCCTTCACCGCCACTCATATCAAGTGTAACAGTGAAAACTCCTGTTTTTGCGACCGGAATGTTCACACTAGTGGGCCAGTTTGGTGCACCTGCAAATATCAACGTGCCATTTTCTGCTTTGTCCAGTTTATAGCTAATATCATAACTACCATTGGCAGTAAACTGGAAGGTTTTACCAGCGGTAAGCGTAACATTTGAGGCTATCCACACACCAGTAGTCGCATTATATACCATCGGAGTTGATGAGACACTCCATCCATTATCTTCACCTGTAATAAAAAACTTCACAGGCGTATAGGCAATGGTCATCGCATTGAGGTCAACATTAACTTTCATATAGTTAGGTGCCGGGGACAACCACAAGTTGCCTCCGCCCGCACTTAATGTTGTTGCACTGGATCCCCATCCATAAACTTTAGCATCTGTAGTAGAGACCAACTGAAAGGCATCACCACCCCATCCATCTGCATTTGGCAAATTTAAAAACCCCTCATATTTAGTGTTGAAATTTGAAGAGGCAAGTAAGTAACCATTGGTCCTGGTTGCAGGAGTTTTCCAGGAATTCCTTCCCTGAACCAATAATGCGGGATATTCGATGTAGGAACGGTAAGGGTTAACCGTCATTTTAATAGTAGAATATAAAGGCTTTACTGTAGTAGACAGTCCTGTACTTTGATTTACATCCGTTTTTAACCTTACTACGATTGTGCTATTCACACCAGTAGGTAACAAAAGCTGTGCAGCAAGGATAGTATTCAACTGCGATCCAAGGAAAGTTCTGTGGAGACTGTCTCCAGATAATTTAACTTCTACAGCATTGCCCCAGGGATTTGCGCCTAAAGTATCTGCAGGAACATCAAATTGCAAAGTATAGCTAGGAACAACCTTAACCCCATAATTTGGAGCGCTAAAACTGAAAGTTACCACTTTAGATGCTGCAACTTCTTCGGTAAGCGTAACGGCACTCACAGAACTTTTAAAATCAAGTGTTGAAGCCGATGGCATCGTTATAATATTTTGACTGGCTTCTTTCTTACAGCTGATTAAAACAATCGCTGAGAGTACCAGGACTAAAAAACTATTGAATAATTGTTTCATGATTTTATTAGATTAATAGCCAGTATTTTGAGTTAAGTTTGGATTAGCCGATAAGTCTGATGGAGGCAAAGGGAATATATTGTATTTGTTTGCCACCGATGTACCAGCTTTAACGCCGCCTTTCCAGGCCCAGAGATAAGCATTGGTAGTAAATTTACCAAAACGGATTAAATCTGTACGTCTAAAACCTTCATAATAAAGTTCTCTGCCCCTTTCATCCAGGATAAAATCAAGAGACATTGCGCTGGTGGTAATGTTTCCGGCAAGACTTCCACTATATGCACGTGTACGCAAAGCATTGATATAACCCAATGCGGTATTTAAGCTTCCACCTGTACCACCTCGCACCACAGCCTCAGCATACGTCAAATAAATCTCGCCTAAACGAAATAATGGAAAATCTATGTCAGAGAAGTCTTTAGCTGCATCCTGATGCGGAGCTGCAGCGCCCGACCTGGTTTTATTTCTGTATTTAGTACTTGTGTATCCTGCCGTAGATAAATAAAGATCTGTCATCTCCAGGGTCTGTCCGCTGGTATAGAACTGCGCACGGGTATCTGTAGCACCTGTTTTATCTGCAAACAGATTCACGAAATTTTCTGTAAAACGTAATCCGCCCCAGTTACCATTTGAACCGGAAACATCTGCAGGCACACCTGCTGGCCCATGCATCAAATAAGTAGTACCACCAAAGTTTTGAGTACTTGTACCATCGTAATTGATGGTCAGGATGTTTTCATCTGTATTGAGGTGATTGTCAGCGATGGTCAGCTCTCTGTAGTTGCTATGCAACGTGTAACCAGCAGCAGTAATCTTATTGCAATAGGTAATCGCGTCTGTATATCTGGCAGTTCCAGTATAAATCTGAGCATTTAGATACAATCGTGATAATAACGCCCATGCGGCAGCTTTATCTGCACGACCATATTCGTTTGTTTTAGGAGCAGCAAGTTCGTTTTCCAATGCTTTTAACTCCGATTCTACATAAATAAATAAGTCTTTACGCTGAATTTGCTTTGGCAAGTCTTTACCCCCTATAACAGTATTTTCTGTAACCATTGCCGGATTGGCATACAGATCCATTAAAACCCAATATTGATAAGCCCTCAAAAAGCGTGCTTCAGCACGGTACAAGCGAATGTTATTGGCATCAGTACCGGTAATCCCTCTTTTTGAAAGGTTGTCATCAGAAGATTCATTGATGAAATTGTTGGCCACTGTAATTTGGTAATAGGAACGGTAATACAGTCCATTAATAATGGAGTTGGTAGATCCCCAGCTCAATTCGTGCAGGCCTTGAATACCCGCATCACTTTGCCATGACCAGGCTGCTTCGTCTGTGGTCAATTCCTGTAAATTCCAATATAAACGCAGAAAATCTGAGTTTCCTTCATCTTTAATGATTTCCACAGGAATATCCTGTTGCCCCGTGGTTGCATTTCCCGTTAGCGCAAAAGCACCGTATACCTTTGCTAAAGCTTGTTTATAACCTTGTGGTGTGGCAAAAACATCCAAGGCAGTAAGGTCATTGGTTGGTGTTAAATCCAGTTTATTGCAGGATGCTGTTACCAAAATTGTAAAGCAAACAAGCATAGCTATATTTAAAGCTCTTAAAGTCATTGGTTTTTTATTAAAATCCTTCATCTTCTTGATCGCTAAGGTTAAAAGTTAAGGTTTAAACCCAAAGAAAATACCCGGGGTCTTGGATAAAGATTATTGTCTACGCCTGATGCAACTTCGGGATCTAAACCCGTGTAGTTTGTGATGGTAAATACATTTTGCACACTCGCGTTCAATTGAAGGGCCGCATTGGTTTTAAACACCTTACCAAACCTGTAGCCTAAATTGATGTTATCCATTTTCAAAAATGAAGCATTCTCTACATAATAATCACTAAACAGCTGCTGAGTTTTAAAATTTGTTGTCAGGTAACTTGGCGACGCATTAAGCAGAATAGCTGATCCGTTAATCTGGGCGAGGTTCCCCATTTGACTGCTCACATTATTGTAAACATAGTTGCCAAGGTTAGCCCTTAAAGTAAAACTCATATTCCATTGCTTATAGCTCAGGTTATTGCTAAATCCGAGAAAAAGTTTAGGATCTGCTTGTTTACCTCTGTTAAGGTCATTTTCGTTGATCAATCCATCACCATTTTGGTCCACATATACACCTTCAATAGGCTTACCTGACTGATCATAAACCTGCTCGAATAAATAAAACAAGCTTTTGCTATGGCCAACTGAACTTATGAGTGCATTTTGCCCACCTACTCCACCGGCAATTGAACCTCCGGGAAGGCCCACATAGTTTGCGTCATTAGGGACAACAGTCAAATTAGTAATTGTATTTTTATTATAGGTGGCATTCAGGCTGAAATCCCAATTTAAATCTGCACTTTTTATGGGTACAAAATTGACATTCATTTCAACTCCCTTGTTCTCCATGCTTCCTACATTGACCACCGCTGAGGCAGAAAAATTAGTTCCTGCAGGTTGAGGTACTTTATTTAAGAGATCGGTAGTTTTCTTGAGGTACATATCTACACTTCCAGAAATCCTGTTGTCTAAAAATCCTGCATCGATACCCACATTGGTAGTTGCGGTTTGTTCCCACTTCAGGTTAGATATGTAGGCTGTTGGCCTGTACATTTGATAAAATGTATTACCAAACTGATAGGACGTAGTTTGCGAACTTAAACCATACGTAGATAAATAACCATAATTGTCTATCCCTTCCTGCTGTCCGGTGATACCATAACCAGCCCGTATTTTTAAGGCACTTATTGTTTTATTGTCTTTTAGAAAAGTTTCATTTTTTAACGTCCATGCCAAAGCTACAGATGGAAACATTGCGTTTCTGTATTCAGATGAAAAGCGCGAAGATCCGTCACGACGAAGGGTTGCTGTCAACAAGAACCTTTCATCATAACTATAATTTAAACGGCCGAAATAAGAAATAAGCCTATTTTCTGGCTTATTGAATGGAAAAGCAGGGTCTGTATTCGCTACCTTAACTCCATAACCATTGTAACTTGCATAATTATACGCTGTTGTTAAATAGTTGTTGTAAGAATACCCTGCCGTTGCATCAATTCTGCTCTTCAACGTGGGCAAAACTTTGACGTAGTTAAGGTAGAAATCAAAGACCGTATTGTTTCTTTTTTGCCTGTATTGATTATCGTAACCCTGATCGTTGATATTGACAGCTGCAAGCGGACTTACATAGGTTGTGCCTTTTCCATTTGCAATGTCATACCCTGCATTTACGTTTGCGTGCAGTTCTGGAAGAAAATGAAATTTATAATCCAGCTGAATATTCCCTATGCTCCTTAAGGGATTAGCCCGGTTTTCTACTTGTTCTAAAACCCCTACTGGGTTTCTGCCCACTAAATTTACAAGACCACTAGGTGTTGTATAATCCAACCACTCGTAATAACCCAGGTAGTCAGGTCTGTTTGTATATACCGCCTGACTTGGGTCGAAACTCACAGCACCTCCAATCGCCGCTGTATTAGCGAACCTGGTTTTTTGCATACTCCCTTTCAGGTTGATGTCTAATTTTAGGTGATTGTCGAAGAAAGTAGGATTTAATACAAATGCTGCAGATGTTTTCTCCAACTCATCCGTTCTTAAAATACCCCTTTGATTTTGATAGCCTAGCGAAAGACGATATGGCAATCCTTTTACCCCGCCACTAATACTTAAGTTATTGTCTGTCGCTAAACCGTCCTGATAAATCAAGTCCTGCCAGTTGGTATTAAAGGTGCCTAGTTTTGCTTTTTGTGCGGCTGTTCCATTGGCATTAACAATTTCACGAATCTGATCTCCATTTAACACATCCGTTTGTGCGATTATTCTGGACAAAGAATTTACCGTAGTAAAGCCAACCTTCAAATCTCCACTAATCCCTTTTTTTGTAGTAATGATGATTACGCCATTGGCAGCTCTTGCGCCATAAATAGCAGCTGCAGAAGCGTCTTTTAATACGGTGAAATTTTCAATGTCGTTAGGATTGATAAAACTTAGCGGATTTGAAGCACCAGATACACCATTCACCTCCAGGGGAACACCGTCAATAACAAATAGAGGATCGTTACTTGCACTTAAAGAAGATCCGCCACGAATCCTGATGGTACTTCCACTTCCTGGCTGTCCGCCATTTGATGTGATGGCTACGCCGGCAACTTTACCTGCCAGCATTTGCTCTGGAGTTGTGATACTGCCTTTTTGAAAATCTTTTGATCCCACTACGGTAACAGATCCGGTAAGGTCTTGTTTTCTGGTGGTACCGTAACCCACTACCACAACTTCACTTAATGCAGCGGCATCATCTGCGAGTACTACATTTAAGTTGTGGGACGCTGGTATAGGTAGTTCCTGAATTTTATAGCCTACAAAGCTAAAAATCAAAATACCTTTACCTTCTGGCACTTTTAGAGAGAAACTACCGTCGGGGCCGGTTACGGCTCCGGTTTTTGTACCCTTTAGCAATACACTTACGCCTGGAATGCCGAGGTTATCGGATGCCGCCTTTACCATCCCTGTTACGGTAACTGGTTGTTGTGCCTGAAGCGTTGCTGTGGTTAAGAGAAAAAGCGTAAACAATAGGTTTAGCTTGACATAAAAAGTAAAAATTCGCATACAGTATTTGGTTGATAATTACTGGTACAAATGAAATGCTTATTCGGGTTTTTCACTTGTGCTATTGTGTTTTTTTTTTGTTCTATCTAACATATTTACACACTGATTTGTTAAAAAAGCGGATTGAAAAGGTTTTTATCTCAATTTCTAGTAACTTTATCGAAATATCAACCAAATCCCTGTAACCACGTCTGATGAGTTCATTGTTTAAAAATGTCCTGTTCATTTGCTTATACTTCAGCTGCCAGATTGCTACCGCTCAAAATCTAAAATTTAAGCACATTGGTCTTGATGCAGGTCTTTCTAACAGTACCATTGAATGTATATTTCAAGACTACCGGGGATTTATGTGGTTTGGTACACGTGATGGGTTGAACAAGTACGATGGTCAGCAAATTACGGTTTACAAATCTGCTAAAGATACAAACAGTTTGTCTGACAATTTTATCAGGCATATATACGAAGATAAAAACAAAATGCTTTGGATAGCCACATCTAACGGGCTGAACAGTTTCGACCCAATCCAAAATATTTTTAGACGTTACCCCCTTGTTGGCCCCAAAAAAATGAAACTAGGAAATAATGATATCCGGGCCATTGAGAAATACAAAAACAACCTATGGGTAGCTTCCTCTGATGGACGTCTCGATCTCCTGAATGAACAAACAAAAAGCATTCGGCAGTTTAATTATTATGCGAACGATTTCCATACAGACAGAAAGGGGAATTTATGGATAGCTACGGATAAAGGACTATATAGGTTTGACGGAAAGAAGTCTGTATTAATTGCAGTTGAAGGCCTTTCCAGCTATCATATCCGGGTTATCGCAGAATCAGGTGACGGTACTTTGTGGCTTGGTACGGAAGAACAGGGAATGATCGCCTTTAACCCTTTAACTGGAAACATCAGACTTTATAAACATCAGGAAAAAAACAGCAACAGCCTGGGAAGTGATCTGGTGCGGTCTATAGTGATAGATGTAGAAAATAACTTGTGGATTGGCGGTATAAATGGTGGCCTGGATTATTTTAACCCTGGAACAAATACGTTTAAAAATTATCAAAATGAACCAGGCAACTCGCAAAGTCTTTCTCAGCGGACTGTCTCTGCCATATTCAGAGACAAGCAGGACAATCTTTGGGTAGGTACGCATCGTGGTGGAATAAACCTTTATACGCCTGGCGCGGAAAGGTTTAAACTGGTACAGCAAGAATTAAACAAGAACAGCTTAAGTTATAATGATGTTAAAGCCTTTTGCGAAGATGCAGAAGGTAATCTTTGGATAGGAACGGATGGTGGCGGGCTAAATTTTTATGATAAAGGCAGCCAGCGCTACAAACATTTTAAGTTTGACCCTTTTAAACCGGAAAGTCTGGGATCTGATGCGGTATTAAATATTACCGAAGATCGCTTTAAACAACTCTGGATTGGTACCTGGGCGGGTGGACTAAACCTGATGAACAAGCAATCTGGCACATTTACGCGCTTCATGAACAATCCCGCTGATCCTAGTTCAATTTCTTCTAATTATGTCCAAAAAACTTTTGAAGATAGTAAAGGGAACTTGTGGATAGGCACTTATTATGGCGGGTTAAACCTGATGGACAGGACCAGCAGGAAATTTACCCGCCTGATCCAGGGGGCTAACCAAACAAAAATTAGTGGGGAGAACATTATATCTATTAATGAGGACCAACATCAAAACCTATGGATTGGTACAGATGATGGCGGATTAAACTGTTACAACCTGAATACAAAAGTCTTTAAAAGTTATTTTTTAAATGCGGAAAAAAGACCAGACCTGCGAATCATTTTTATAGATAGTAAAAAACGGGTGTGGGTTGGTCAGGCAGGCTTATATTTGTTTAACCCTGTTAAAAATAGCTTTTCTTTGTACACGAATAAGGCAGGATTAGCTACCGATTTTATTAAGGGAATTACTGAAGACGACAAGGGCAATTTCTGGATTGCCACTTCCAGAGGACTAACCAAATTTAATCCGGAAACGCTTAAGTCTTCCTCTTACAACAGAGCAGATGGGTTACAAGAACAGGAATTTGAAGCAAATGCCTTCCTAAAGACAAGGACGGGAGAAATGTTCTTTGGCGGGGTAAATGGATTCAACTCCTTTTTTCCGGATGCAATCAAAAGCAACCGCTTTATTCCTCCGGTATACATTACGGAATTTCAAATCTTTAACAACAGGATGTTACCAGGTGAAAAAGATTCCCCTTTGGATAAAGATATCAGCTTTACAAACGACATTGAGCTTTCTTATCAGCAATCTACCTTTTCTTTCAGTTTTACAGGCCTAAATTTTACTGCGCCCGAAAGCAATAAATATGCATATAAACTAGATGGTCTTGACAAAGACTGGAATTATGCCGGAAATACAACTAAAGCATTTTATACCAACCTGGATCCTGGCGACTATGTATTTAGGGTAAAAGCTTCCAACAATGACAACAACTGGAATACAAAAGATACCTCAATTAATATTCATATTTCTCCTCCTTTTTGGGCAACCTGGTGGTTTAGACTGCTCATTATTGTTACGATAACCGGAATTGCTTATGCTTTACTGAGTTTTAAAAGGCGAATGGAAATTCATGCAATGGAAGAGAAAAAACGGGAAGAAATGCACCAGATTCAACTCCAGTTTTTCACTAATATTTCTCATGAATTCAGGACTCCCCTATCGCTGATTTTAGGCCCGATTGACAGGTTGCTAAAAGAGGATTCCAAGGCTGCTTTTCTCAATTATTATAAAACTATACACCGCAATGCCAACCGTCTACTTAGCTTAATCAATGAGTTGATGGATTTTAGGAAAATTGAGTCTGGAGCACTCCAACTTAAAGTAATGCAGGGTAATATTAATCTATTCATTGATGAAGTTGCTGAAGAATTTGCCGAAATGGCGCAGGAGAAACACATCCGTTTTAACGTAAAAAATGATGCACAGCCGATAGATACCTGGTTTGACAGGCAAATCATTGAAAAAATTGTGCTAAACCTGGTTAACAATTCACTAAAATACACCAAACAGGGTGGTGAAGTTGTGCTTGAAATTTTAGATACGCTGGACAAGTTACGGCCTAAGTTTGAAAACCAACTACACATTAATAGTAATTTTAAAGGCAAAAACTACATCTACATCCGGGTAGTGGACAATGGAATAGGAATTTCAAAAGAGTCTATAGAGCACTTGTTTGAGCGCTATTACCGAATCACGGAATCACATTTGGGATCTGGTGTTGGACTTGCCTTTGTGAAAAGCCTAACCATGTTGCATAAAGGCATGATACAAGTATCCAGTGAACGGCATGAAGGAACGGAAATCATTATTGGCCTGCCATGCAGCCGGGCTGATTATGAAGAAAATGAACTTTGGGGTCAAAGCAATGAACAGGGTGGAATACGCCTGGAAAGCATCAGCTACAAATCCGATCAGAATTTATCTACTGAAACCCAATTAACTGGAGAAATACCAACCGCCGCCAGCAAACGCATTTTAATTGTTGACGATAATGAAGAGCTACGTTCATTTTTGAAAGATACCTTAAGTTTGAACTATCATATTTCTGAAGCCGGAGATGGTTATGAAGGTCTGCAAAAGGCAAAAGAGGAGTTCCCGGACCTGGTAATTAGTGACGTGATGATGCCAGGGATGACCGGTACTCAATTTTGTAAGGCTTTAAAAGAAGATGTGGAAACCAGCCATATCCCATTTTTGATGCTAACGGCTAAAAATAGTGTTGAAGCAGAAATAGAGGGTGCGGAATCAGGTGCTGACTTATATTTCAGCAAACCTGTTAACATCAACCTACTACAGCTAAACATCAAAAACATTTTTGACCAACGCCAAAAGTTAAGAGACCACTATTCTAAAAATCATCAGACGGAATTAATTGAACTTGTGCATTCCAGCAAGGACAAGGAGTTTATGGGAAAACTGCTCAACATTATTAACGATCACCTCATCAATCCAGAAATGGACATCGAATTTTTGTGTGGAGAAATTGGCATGAGCAGAACGAAGCTTTACCAAAAAATCAAAACTATAACCGGGCAATCGATCGGAGAGTTTATACGTTCCATCAGACTCAGAAAAGCTGTTGAAATTATGACCGGAGAAGATGTATTGCTAACAGAAGTAATGTATAGGGTAGGTATTCAAACACAATCGTATTTTACAAAAGCATTTAAAAAAGAATTTGGTAAAACGCCGAGTCAGTTTCTCCAGGAGCGGAACATATAGTGTATTTCAGCTTCTTTGTGAACCTATTATGCTGAGAACCGCCCTATTTAAAATACGTCTAAATTTAAAAACTTTATGCATGCATAACAATTTGTTTCCTCTAATTGTTATACCTTAGCATAACCAAAATGTAATTTAGAGAATGGTATCACAAATCCTGTTTATAGCAATTACAGTAGCGGCAATAGCGCTGTTCAGTTTTAACCTTAAAAAGGTTATTCGTAATATCCGTTTAGGAAAAGATGTCAACAGATCAGACCAGCCTGCAAAAAGGTGGTTAACAATGATTAAGATCGCACTGGGACAAACTAAAATGTTTTTTAGACCCGTGCCTGCTGTATTACATCTTTTTGTTTATGTAGGCTTTGTGATCATTAATCTGGAAGTTTTAGAGATCATGATTGATGGAATTTTTGGTACACATCGAATTTTTGGCGGACTGGGAAGTGTTTATAACTTTCTGATTGGGTCATTTGAATTGCTGGCGCTGAGTGTGTGGGTAGCTTGTGCCATCTTTTTAATTCGTAGAAATGTAATAAAATTAAAAAGATTTATGGCCAGAGAGCTTAAAGGCTGGCCAAAATCTGATGCAAATTATATCCTGATTACTGAGATATTACTAATGTCGGCTTTCTTGCTAATGAATGCTGCGGATGCAAAATTACAGGCCATGGGCGCGCACCATTATATTACTGCCGGTGCTTTTCCTGTAAGCCAGTATTTGGGGGGCTTACTTCCTGATACTGAAAGTTCACTTATAGTTATTGAAAGGGCATGTTGGTGGTTTCATATTGTGGGCATATTTGCCTTTTTAAATTACCTGCCCTACTCCAAGCATTTCCATATTCTGTTTGCGTTTCCAAATACATATTTTGCAAACCTGGAACCTAAGGGTGAATTTACAAACATGCAAAGCGTTACCAATGAAGTTAAAGCGATGCTTGATCCCTCTTTTACACCACCAGAAGCAGAAGCGGGACGCTTTGGTGCTAAAGACGTGAATGATTTAAGCTGGGTTAACCTGATGAATGCCTATACCTGTACGGAATGCGGACGGTGCACGGCAGTTTGCCCGGCAAACTTAACAGGAAAGTTGTTGTCGCCCAGAAAGATTATGATGGATACGCGCGACAGGCTTGAAGAAGTTGGTAAAAATATAGATAAGCATGGCGTTGGTTTTGATGATGGTAAAGCTTTAATTGACGACTATATTTTAAGGGAAGAGATTTGGGCCTGTACCAGCTGTAATGCTTGTACGCAGGCCTGTCCTATCAACATTGATCCGCTGGCTATTATTACCGAAGTAAGAAGATATGCCGTGATGGAGGAGTCACAGGCACCTTCTAGTATTAGTGCTATGCTTGGAAATATTGAGAATAACGGTGCACCATGGAAATATTCTCCGGCCGACCGTTTTAACTGGGCTAAGCAGGATTAAGATTTTGGAACAAAGATTAAGGATTTAACGAGCAAGGATTAAGGACAAAAGATGAGCGACCAATTGAATTTTGAAGTGCCAACTATGGCAGAGCTAATCGCCCGCGGCGAAGAACCTGAAATTTTATTTTGGGTAGGCTGTGCCGGAAGTTACGATGAGCGTGCCCAAAAAACAACGAGGGATATTTGCAAAATCCTGCACCATGTGGGCATAAAATATGCCGTACTGGGAACGGAAGAAAGCTGTACTGGCGATCCGGCAAAACGTGCCGGCAATGAGTTTTTGTTTCAGATGCAAGCAATGACCAACATTGAAGTGCTGAATGCCTATAACATAAAAAAAATTGTAACGGGCTGTCCGCATTGCTTTAACACAATTAAAAATGAATATCCAGGACTTGGAGGCTCGTATGAAGTTATTCACCATACGCAACTGATCCAGGACCTGATTAACGAGGGCAAACTTAAAGCTGAGGGTGGAGAAAGTTTTAAAGGCAAAAAGATCACTTACCATGACCCATGTTATCTTGGACGTGGAAATGATGTGTATGAGGCACCACGTAAAGCACTGGAAGTACTGGATGCCCAACTGGTAGAAATGAAACGTTGCAAATCCAATGGCTTATGCTGTGGGGCGGGTGGAGCTCAAATGTTCAAAGAACCTGAAAAAGGTGATAAAGACATCAATATTGAACGGATTGAAGAGGCTTTGGAAACCAAGCCAAATATTATTGCAGCAGGCTGTCCGTTTTGTATGACCATGCTTAGCGATGGGGTTAAGATGAAAGATCAGAGCCAAAATGTACAGGTGCTGGATATTGCAGAAATTACGGTAAAGGCAAATGGCTTGTAATACACTTTTTATTACTTCTTTAAATTCCGGGAGTAACGGCAATTGTTACTATGTAGGGAATGAAACTGAGGCAGTATTAATTGATGCCGGAATCTCCTGTAAGGAAACTGAAATCAGGATGGCCAGACTTGGGCTTTCCATGTCGAAAATTAAAGCCATTTTCATTTCCCACGAACACTCCGACCACATTAGAGGCGTTTGTGTAATGGCTAAAAAATATCAGTTGCCGGTTTACATTACCCAGGGAACTTTAATTAATTGCAAATTCAGTAAGCTAAAAGAGGATTTAATTAACCATTTAAGCAGCCATGAAACCATACAGGTTGGGTCGCTCAGGATCAAAGCTTTTCCAAAACTCCATGATGCGATTGAACCGCATAGTTTTTTAGTTTCCTGTGGTGAAACGCGGGTTGGAATATTTACAGATCTTGGTGCTGTTTGTGAAGAATTGACCGACCATTTTAAACAATGTAATGCAGCTTTCCTGGAAGCCAATTATGATGAGGATATGCTACACAATGGCAATTATCCTTATTACTTAAAACGACGCATTAGCGGAGGTCATGGCCATCTTTCTAACAAACAGGCCCTGGAACTTTTTGTAAAACACAAACCTGTTTACATGAGTCACCTGCTTCTTTCTCACCTCTCAAAAGACAATAATGATCCACAATTGGTGCAAGACTTATTTGATGCAAATGCAAATGGCACTCAAATCATTGTTGCGTCAAGATATGAAGAAACGCCCGTTTACGCAATATTTGAAAGTGCTGCAATAGCAGTTTAAAAATAAAAACTGTAAATTTGTTTTATGAGTTTTTCAGCACAATCTAAAGTTTGGGTATACCAGAGTGACCGCGAGTTTACTGATTCTGAAGTTAACGAAATTCAGCAGCTGCTGAATAACTTTACTTCTCAATGGAAAGCACATGGGCACCAGTTAGTGGCAAAAGCCGAAGTATTTTATAATTTCTTTATTGTACTTACCGTAGATGAAGCTTCAGCGAATACAACAGGATGTTCTGTTGATGCATCTGTAAGGGTAATTAAAGAAATTGAACAGACTTACGGTGTAGATTTGTTTAACCGCTTTAACATGGCCTATAAGGTTAACGAGAAGGTGGTTGTAGTGAACAAAGAAGATTTTGAAACCTTAATCAGCATTGGGAAAGTTGGCCCGGGCACTATTGTTTTTAATAACCTGGTTCAAAACCTTGACGAGCTGGAAAATAAATGGGAAGTTTCTTTTGAAAATAGCTGGCACAGCACAATTTTTGGACATTTGCTGTAACCAGTTTTTCACCTTCAATAAACGTTTATTTTAAAGTAAATTGATCTCCGGAAGTATAGAAACTAAATCGAATATCATCCATTTTAATGAGTTTTTTGTCTACAACCTTTAAATTTTTAGGCTCTGATATTTGTAAAACCTGACTTACGCCAGCAACGGTAATTTTTTTATGATGGACAATAATTGCCGTTCCTTCATCAATACCAATACAACTATAAGTAGGATAAGCTGACAAAGCTGATATCAAACGGTTGTACCTGCTGCGCTTTAAGAAATGCTGATCTATGATTACATTTTCGAGAAGCCCCATGCCTTCTTCAAATTCAATATTGTCTGTCCAAAGTTTATTGAAGGTCTCTTTATACACTGTATCCATCAATTGCTTTCCCGTTATCATCTGTTTGCTCATAACGGCTGCTCCTGCGCTTGTACCAGCTACCGTAGCCCCATTTTGATAGGCAAAATGAATGGCTTTATACACAGGAGTATTTAATACAACATTCATAAATCTATTCTGATCACCGCCGGTAATAAAAATAAGCTTGGCACCTGTTAAGGAATCCAGCCATTTCTTATCGTTAACTGTTGATGCATCAAAATTTAAACAGCCGATGTTGTTTTTAGCTACAGATGCAAGTTGCTTTTTTATGGCCTGAAAACTTGCCTCAGGCTCGCCACTGGACATAGGCAAAACGATCATATAGTCCTTTGCATTCAGGTCTGCTGTCTTTATAAGCGACCGTATCAATTCCGGGGAACGTTCGCCACCCCCTATAATAAACAAGCTGCCTTTTTGTGCATTCACCGGGTTCAAGAGCAGCAACAACTGAGCAGCAACAATGATTAGCTGGAGATATTTCAATTTTAACCTCATCTTACTTGTAGATCTGTACTTCAATTTTACCATCAGCAGTTACTGTGCCGCGATACATTCCCTCTGTATTAAAAGGCATAGTCACGTTACCTAGCTTATCTAGCGCAATTAATCCGCCATCACCACCCATTTTACCTACTTTATCAAGCACGGCTTTAGCAGCGTCTGCTACGCTTAGGTTTTTATATTCCATCATAGCAGAAATGTCGTGTGCAACTACATTGCGAATATAAAATTCGCCCCAGCCTGTACAAGATATACCCGCAGTAGCATTATTGGCATAGGTACCAGCACCAATAATAGGAGAATCTCCTACCCTACCATATTTTTTATTGGTCATACCTCCTGTGGAGGTTCCCGCAGCCAGATTTCCAGACTTATCAAGCGCCACGGCACCGACTGTACCAAATTTATAATCCCGGTTGATGGTGCCTAGTTTTGTTTTCTTGTTACCATGGTCTAATACCGTTTTTATAGAATCTTCTTTAATGGCTTGTTGTAAGCCATCCCAACGTTCTTTGGTGTAAAAATATTTTGGGTTTACAATGGTTAAGCCGGATTGTTTTGCAAAAACCTCTGCACCCTGACCTACCATCATGACATGTTCAGACTTTTCCATTACCGCCCTGGCAGCCGAAATAGGGTTCTTGATGGTGGTTACACCGGCAACGGCACCCGCCATTAACGTTTTGCCATCCATTACAGAAGCATCCATTTCATTACGGCCATCATGAGTAAATACTGCACCTTTACCGGCATTAAACAAAGGGCTATCTTCTAAAATATGAATGGTAGCCTCTACAGCATCCAAACTTGTTTTACCGGATGTTAAAGTTTTATAACCTGTTTGCAGGGCAAGAGTTAGGGCCGCACGGTAAGCGGCTTCTTTTTCTGCACTCATATTCTTTTTAAGGATTGTACCAGCACCGCCGTGAATAACCAATACATATTTTTCCTTAGCATCTTGTGCAAATGATGTATTAGCAAACACACACAGCAACAGCATTATAAATTTTATCCTCATCTGTTTCTTTTTATTATTGTAAAACTTTTATCAATTGTCCATTATCTACGCTCCACCAGTACCAGGAACCACCAGAGGCTTCTGCAGCACTAAAGTTAGCAACATTAAAGTTGCCATTACCAGCAACGGAGGCTTGAACTTCATAAACAGGTATAGCTTGATTATTTCGCTTCCATATTACAGGCAAACCCGCTGTAAATTGCTCAGGGCTTTTAGCAGCATCTGGTAAAATAAAGTAAGCTTTGCTGCTACCCAGTACTTGCGCCTTGCCGTCTTTATCGATACATACTGCAGTGCGTTCATCAGCTGCTATGCCTTTTGCCAGCACACCCCAGTCTTTATAAATCCTTCCTAGAAAAGCCACGCTGCGGCCTTCACGGGTACGGGTTAAATAGTGCTGATCTGTTATTACATTCTGTAGAAAGGGTGCGTGTAAAAAGTCATTGTTATATAAAGTAATATTACTGGCGTATGGATTGGCTAAAGCTTCGTTAGAAACCACACTAGTACTTTCGCCGCTAAAATAAAAACCACCTAATATGGCACACCCTGCGCTGGTACCGCCAAAAGGGACCTTCTTTTCCTGTAACAAATAGTTTAAAGCAGTACCGGTTTTAGTGCCACGCCATAGGTTCATATAGTCAGATTGATCACCACCCGCGATAAAAAGCATTTCTGCATTACGGATGATATTGGCAACAGTATCATTATTGGCCAATTCCCTTGTATCTATCTTTAAAGTCTCCACAGAGTTTACAGAGCCTAACTTGTTTACAAAGTCATTATAAGCATCTGTTCCTGTAACCCTGATGATCACAACGTCGCCACCCCCACTCCTGTCTATCATCCACTTAAAGGCAGATTCTACATCTGCACCGCCCCCCATTAAAACCATACCCCCATTAACTGTTTTTACCACGTTTGCCGTATCACCTATTATGCCTATGGAAGCAGGCCGGCGTTTTATTGCAACACCAGTACCAGTACCGGTTTTTGCAGGTGCCTCGGCAGATTTGCCACAGCTAAGTACACTGAGCCAAAAGGATAAAAAAACAATTAAAAGGGAATATTTCATGGTTTTGAGGATTTATAATTTATTTATCGTAATACGGGTTTTGAATAGTCTGTTTGTTTACAAAAATCTCATCTGCTGGCAAAGGCAAAGCATATTGTGCTTGCTGGGATGTAAGAATATTAGCACCCTCTGTATTTACAGCATCAGGTCCTGATCGGTTTACATTCAGGTTCCTTCTTCTTAAATCAAAGAAACGATGACCCTCAAAAGCCAGTTCTTTAAAACGTTCTGCGTAAATAGCAGTAATAAGTGTTCCAGTAGGGAAAGTTTCATTCACATACCCATTAATTCTGGCTGCCCTTAAAGTATTTAAGTCCCCGGCAGCATCTCCACTGGATTCCGCGCGTGCCTCAGCACGTATCAGGTACATCTCACCAGTTCTAAATAGCTTAATATCGGCAAGACCCGGCACCGTAGATCCACCTACATATTTATTAACCAGATACTGTGATCTTGTTCCGGTTCTAGTTGCATCAAATCTGATATATGCCGGATAACGAATATCGTTTGTCTGATCAAATGAATTGATCAGCTTAAATGATGGGGCATATAAAACCATCTCAGGTGTTTGTCGTAGGAAAAAACCACCTATGTTTGAGCCAGTGGCAGTACTCCCCACTCTCCTGTTTAATTCCCAGATTACCTCACTTTTATTTGCATCTGTCCAAATTCCCGGAAATTGTACTTTGGTGGCTAAAGGAACCGCATTAATAACTTCGGTTGAATAGGTAATAGCTTCAGACCAATTTTTCTCATACAAAGCTAACCGTGCCTGAATTGCTGACACGCCAATTTTGGTAATTCGGGTTTTGTCTGTAAATGTAGAGGGTATCAAAGCCTTGGCAGCAACGAGATCAGCCTTTGCATTAGCTACCACACTTTCAAATGGATCTCTTGCTGGAAAGCCGATAATAGATTGCTTCATGTAAGGAACGCCTAAGGCACCGTTTTGGTAAGCAGAAGCATACCCGCGGATCAATTCAAAATGACAATATGCCCTTAATGCAAGCAATTCCCCTTTATAACGATCCTTGATCACCTGTTCTGTGCTACTTACTTCGATCCTATCAATGTTTTGCAATACCCTGTTTAAACGATCTATAACAACATAGTATTCCCCATATGCACTAGTTACGGAACCACTGCTTGGCGTGTACTGCCACTTAAAGGCGTCTTTATTTCCAACTGTATTTTCTCCTGGATAAGTAGCTTCATCTGCAACAATGATAGAGGTAGCTATCAGCGTATAATCCATATAACCGTAAGCACCAAGTAAGCCCATATTAATATCATTTAAGTTTCTATAGGCTTGCTCCGGACTAATTGTATCCGTAGGCTTTTGATCTAGTTTGGCACAGGATGCGGCTGTAACTAAAACCAAAACTATATATACATATCTTTTGAATAAGTTTCTCATGTCTTTAAATATTAAAAGTTAATCTTAAGTCCTCCAGTGTAAGTTCTGGCATTAGGATACTGAAAACGGCCATAAACACTATTATTTTCAGGATCCAGCCCTCTCCAACTTGTCCAGGTGAGCAGGTTTTGCCCTTGAACAAATACACTAATCCCACTCACATGCAATTTCTGTAATACACTTTTAGGAAGGCTATAACCTATATTAAGATTTCTTAACCTCAAAAAAGATGCGTCCTGAATGTCTTTTGAAGTAAATTGTCTTGCAATATCAAATCTTTGCAAAATGGCATCATCACCTGCTTTCTTCCACCTGTCCTCCAACATACGAACGGATTGGTTACTAGTAGCATATCGCTGGTTCTCATTATACAGATCTTCATTGTTATGGCGCATCACATCCGAAACAAAAGAAAACAGCACACTTGCTGTAAAACCGTTCCAGGCTACTGATGAAGTGATACCACCAGTTAACTTTGGATACAAAGATCCAGAATTGGTAGTACTTTGTGTATTTGCATTATATGTTGTTGTGATATCCCCATTTAAATTATAATATTGCGATTCTCCAGTCTCAGGTTTTACGCCCGCCCAGTCCGGGGCATAATAGGTACCATATGCTTTGCCCACCTGAAGTACACGTGTATCACCATCAGATATAAAATCGGCTATAGGGGATAAATAAAGGATTTTATTTTTATTGTATCCTGCGTTTATGCCTAGTGACCACGTAACTTCACTATTTTTAATTACATCACCACTAAGATCAATTTCTACGCCACGGTTCCGCATCTTTCCTGTACTTAAATTCTGTTGCTGAAATCCTGAAGTAACCGAAAGTCTCTGATCAACAAACATATTAGTCGTAAGTCTATTGTAATAATCGAATGTTAAATGCAATCGCTTGCTACTAAATAAGGATAAGTCAAAACCTGTATTAAACTCATTTACATATTCCCAGTCATAATCTGAATTACCTGCAGTAACCGGCCTTAAACCCGGATTACCACCATAGGAGGTTGTTCCGAAAGTAGCCAAATAAATAAAATCACTACTACTGCTGAATGGACTAGCTGTGATACCATAGCTGGCCCTAAAATTCAGATCCGCTATAATTTCTGTATTTTCTAAAAATGATTCTTTTTTTGCATTCCAATTGGCGCCAACAGAGTAGAACCCGTGCCATCTGTTTTGTGGTGCTACTTTTGTAGAGCCATCATAGCGGTAACTTCCATTAATGGTATATTTGTCATCGTAAGTATACCTTGCAAGCCCCATAAACGACGCTAATGCGCTGGACGTTTTTCCACCGCCTACAATAGGTATAGTAGTAGCTGTTGGTGTTCCAATGCCTGTTGGTGTTTCAGGGAGCCTTCCATCCAGGCCAAAACCAACAAAACTAAATGAATTGTAATTTTCATAGATATATTCATGGACAGCTGAGACCTGAATATCATGCTTCTCATTAAATGTTTTAGAATATGTGATATCAGATGTCGAAATAACGCTAAAGTTTCTTCTGCTGCCTTCTGCATAACGTCCTTTTGCGCCAAGTGTGTTAGTTACAGATCTTGATCCATAATACGAATCTGGATTGATCCAGCGCTCATCAGTTGAATTCCTGTAGTCAACACCTGCTTTGGTACGGATCTTTAATTCCGGTAACAACTGGTAGGCAAAACCCATCCCTACTATACTTTTAAACTGGTTGGATTTATCAGTGGAGTTTAGCAACCGCTCTAAGGCCAAGCTTCCTTCGCGCTGATCCAGAATCGCAGGTATCATTGTGATTCTATTGGGCACTAAAGTTCCGTTCGCAACATATGGATTTTCATAAGGCAAGGCATAATAAATGGCCGACATTGCTGTACCGCCTGTTGTAGTACCCTCACCTTCTGTATAACTTGCATTGGAATATCCCAAAGAGATATTTACATTACCAGAGAATTTTCCAGAGTTAAAATCCACATTACTTCTTAAAGCAAACCGCTCCAGACCAGTACGTTTCGCAATACCATCTTGCTTGTAATAATTCAGGGAGTTGTAATACCGTGTATTTTCATTGCCACCACTTACACTCACCTGCTGCTCCTGAAATTTGCCTCGTTGCAAGAACATATCTCTCCAGTCAATATTAATGCCCCTTAAACTATCTAGTACATGGTCGGCATTTTGTCTAAAAGCCGTAGTCCCATTTATGTAAAGAGGATTCTTTGGAGAAAAAGCCCATCCCGGACCAAGATTTCTGCCAAGTTCTAAACCAATTTCTTCTTCAAACTGAAGGCGTTGGTCGGTATTCATCATGGTAAATTTAGGTCGGGTCACATCAGAAAATCCGTATTGCGAATTATATTGAACAGAAACTTTACCAGCTTTACCTTTCTTAGTGGTTAAAATGATTACACCATTAGATCCTCTCGATCCATATTGCGCCTTAGCAGAAGCATCTTTTAACACAGTGGCCGACTCAATATCAGATGGATTGATGGTTTGAAAGTAATTCCCCTCAATAGGTACACCATCTAAAACATATAAAGGTGTAGAACTACCACCTATACTTCCAATACCCCTGATTACGACCGCTGCATTTTGCCCAGGTTGACCTGTGCTTGAAATTACGCTCATACCAGGTACACGGCCTTGTAAAATCTGATCTACCGTTAAACCTGCTACATCATTAATTTTATCTCCACTCACTACTGTTGCAGCACTTGCAGATTGGTCACGTTTATAAGCGGTGTAGCCTGTAACAATAATTTCCTGTAAACTCCTTGCATCCGTTTTCAAGGTTACGTTTAATAAACCTCCGTTGCCTACCGGCAATATTTGCTTAGCATAACCTACAAATGAAAATTCCAGAATGGCATTAGCATCCGGCACCTTAATGCTGTAAATACCATCGCCATTTGTAATAGTGGCCAAGGATAGCCCACTTACCTTTACTGATACACCTGGAATGGGTAATCCGCTATCATCAACAACCTTACCTGTAACAACAAGGTCTTTGTCTGATTTTATGCCTGCATATATAATCACCAGATTGCTTTCTTTCAAAGCATACGTTAAATTGGTTTCTTTGAGTACCAGTTGCATGGCTTCGTCCAATGATACCTCTTTCAATTTAAGCGAAATCTTTTTCTCTGTAGCCAAAGCATTGTTACTATACACAAAGCGATACTCTGTTTGCTTCTCAATAGTCTTCAGCAGGTTCTTAATGCTCATTTGAGTTACATTAATGCTGATTTTTTGTTGTGCAAATCCAGAGGCCGAAACCTGAAGGCACACCAATAATAAAATTAATCCGGTAAGTTTTATTTTCAGCAGAAACCGGTTGGTTTCCGCATACTTATCCAGATAAGCCAAAAGTAGAGTTCTTCTCATGTTCTGTGGTTTAGGGTTTAGGTAAATATTATTCTAAGGTTATTTGCTAATGGTAATTCGTGCTTCTTCTACTTTAAATTTAAATGGATAAGAGAGTTGCAATGCTTCTAAGGTTTTTAAAATGGTTTCATTTTCAAACACTCCGGAATAGCGGTAATTTTTCACCGCATCGTCTTTAATGACAATGTTTATCCCGTACCAATTTTGCAGTTTCTCCGCAATTGACCAAAGGGGCTCATTTTCAATATCGAGTCGATTCCGAACCCACTTTAATTCGCTAGGAATGGTGGAGCTTCCTTTTACATGCGTCGCATTTTCTGCAGGAATAGCCTTTGCAAGCACCGATAGCTTAAAAATACTGCTAAAGTCTTCTGTTTTTGAAGGGTAATTATTGGTAACTAGTTTTTGATTTGGCTTTAATGTTATTGAATATCCAGGATACTTTTTAGACTCTACCCTTACGCTCCCCTGAATTAAGGATGTTTCCATGGATTTCGAGGACTCATAGGCTTTTACATTGAAAGTAGTTCCAAGTACTTTAATGTCATTGTAAGAAGTATGTACCACAAAAGGATGTGATTTGTCGTGTTTTACGTCAAAAAATGCCTCTCCGGAAAGCCAAATTTCTCTATTTTTTGTACTAAAGTCTTTTGGAAGTTTTAGGGTACTCTCCTTGGCAAGCGTTATCAAAGTACCATCACTCAGAACTATGGTTTTTCTGGCCGTATCTCTTGAGTATATAACATGAGAGTTAATGCTACTGAACAAAACATGAATGCCAGATGTGGAGTCGCTCTGCAAAAAGTAAAAAGAAAGTAGTATAATTACGGCCGCAGCCGCTATAGTGCTGATATAAGTATATAAACTTCGTTTTTTGACGTCACCTTGCGCCGGTTCTTCAACTATAAGAGTGGCAAAAGCTTCTCTTTGTTTAATCCCCGTCCTCAGGTCTTTCAACTGCCGGATACGATTTCCCTGCCTGGCACTTAAAAGATCAAAAATTTGCTTGGCTTGTTGAATATCTAAAGCCCGTTCTGGATGCTTAGCAATCCATTCATTCCACAGAATCTGGTTCTCCAGTGAAGTACCAAAGCAATATTGCTGAAAAGACTCGTTACAAATCAGTTCTTCAATGGAAAAATTATCTTTTGGCAATTGCATAAAGGTCGTTTTAACCTATAGACGGAAAAACTACCTGCTTTTCCTAAGAGAATTTGCAATTTTTTTATATTTATTTTATTTCAGCAACTTTCTAAGCATTTTAATTGCATCATAAATGGTGTTATATGCAGTTTTCACTGTTTGAGAAGTATGTTCAGCTATTTGTTCATAACTCAATCCTTCAAAAAATTTAAGCTTTATCAATTCAATCTGTCTTGGAGTAAGCTGGCGAATCGCATCGTGTAATTTTTCGCGCATCTCATCATCCTGTTGCATATTAATGATAATCTCCTCATAGGAAAGTTCACTCCAATCTTCTTCAGCACCGAGTTTATTAAAGGCCAGATCCATCTTGTCCTGATAAGAAAGCTGATCCAGCATGCATCTGCGCAGTGTAGTCATTAGGTATGACTTTACATTATCAATTGGCTGTAACCGCTCGCGCTTGTCCCATAAGTTAAGAAAAATCTGATTTACACAATCTTTCACAAGCTCGTCATCAGCATTTATTTTCAAGCCGAACCTGATCAGATGAAAATACATTTTATTGTAAAGCTCAAATAAAGCTTGCTTATCACCAAGCCGCATTTGCTCCCAATAATTTTTATCATCTTCCTCAAACAGCATAATTGGGCTTAAGATAGTCAATAAACACCCGCATTACGAAACCTAAAAATCCAGCGGTCCCAATCTACGCATGTTGCGCATAATCAAATACTGTCTGTGCCTGATGTAAGTTGTTGGTCGTTCAGGTGTCCATCTTAACGGATTAGGAAAACATGCAGCAATGAGCGCAGCCTGTTTACGACTTAGCTCACTACAAGATTTACCATAGTATTCTTGTGCAGCGGCTTCGGCACCGTAGATACCGTCTCCCATTTCTATAACGTTAAGATAAACTTCCAGGATCCGTTCTTTATTCCAAAGTAACTCAATCAGCAATGTAAAATAGGCTTCGAAGCCTTTTCTAACCCAGGAACGACCGGGCCACAAAAACACGTTCTTTGCAGTTTGCTGAGATATGGTACTTCCACCCTTTACCTTTTTGCCTTTGGCATTGCTCTTAAAGGCTTTTTCTATGGCATGAACATCGAATCCTATATGTTTTAAAAACAACTGATCTTCTGCAGATACAGCTGCTCTTTTCATGTTGTCAGAAATATCTTCAAAATCAACCCATTTTTTATGGGTTTTAAAAGATTTGCCATCTGCCTTTCGCTCAATATTTCTTTCGATCATTAATAGCGTGATAGGCGGATTAATGAACCGGTAGGCCAGCACCCAAACAATAGACACCATCACGAACCAAACCAGCACCCGCAGGGCGATGGTGGTGATTTTTTCCCATAATGGGGATTTGCTTTTAGTTGCTTTGCGTTTTTTAGCGGCCATACTGCAAATGTAAATAAAACTTAAATACATGTGTAAGCCCGAATATAGAAACTATGTGTTTGATATTTAGAAATATATTGTTATTTTTGCAACCCGTTATAAAAGCGGATTAATTAAAAAACAATTAAATAACAATGAATCAGTACGAAACTGTTATCGTTCTAACCCCGTTGTTGTCAGAAGAAGTTGCAAAAGAAGCATTAGCTAAATTTAGCAAAATCATTACTGACAGCGGTGCCGAAATTGTTCAAGAGGACAATTGGGGTTTGAGAAAATTAGCGTATCCGATTGAGAAAAAAGCAAGCGGATTTTTCCACCTTACAGAGTACAAATCTTCAGGTGAATTAATAAACAAGTTGGAGTTAGAGCTTAAACGCGATGAGCGTGTGCTTCGTTTCCTTACCATTAGATTAGACCGTCATGCGGTTGCATATAATGAGAAAAAACGTAGTGGTGCTTTTAACAAAAAACCTAAACAGGAGGCTGCAGTATAATGGCAAAGGATACAATACAATATGTTACCGCTCCTAAAGTGGACGATAACAGAAAAAAATATTGCCGTTTCAGAAAAAACGGTATTAAATATATTGATTACAAAGACGCAAACTTTCTATTGAAATTCATCAATGATCAAGGTAAAATTTTACCACGCCGTTTAACTGGTACTTCATTGAAATTTCAACGTAAAGTAGCTCAAGCCGTAAAACGTGCCCGTCACATTGGTTTGTTGCCGTTCGTTGCTGACATGTTAAAATAGAGCAGAGAGATGGAAATCATTTTAAAACAAGATATCAAGTCCCTAGGGGAAAAAGATGATATCGTAAATGTAAAGCCAGGATACGGTCGTAATTACCTGATTCCTCAAGGTTTTGCTCAATTGGCTACTTCTTCTGCTAAAAAAGTATTGGCAGAAAACTTGAAGCAAGCTGCTTTTAAACAAGATAAAATTAAGAAAGATGCTGAAAGTATCGCTGAGCGTTTAACTGATGTTAAATTATCAATTGGTGCTAAAGCTGGTGAAACAGGTAAGATTTTTGGTGCAGTTAACACCATTATGATTGCTGATGCATTAAAACAACAAGGTTTTGATGTTGACCGTCGCCGTATTACTTTTGAAACTGAGCCTAAATTTGTTGGTGACTATGTTGCTAACCTAAACTTACACAAAGAAGTGAAAGTTAAAGTTCCTTTCGCTGTAGTAGCTGAGTAATCTTCCTTAAAAGGAATAAAAGCGTCCCGGTTTTTACCAGGACGCTTTTTTTATGTACACTTAAAATTAACGTCTTCTTTTACTTCTTGCCTCATCAATGATTCTTCTAATCTCTTTCACATCCGATTTAGAGAATCCATGAACCTCCACTTTGTTTCCGTTGTGAAATAACCTGATGGTAGAAAAACCAATCATTGGTGTATCTATTTCAATGGCCGTAATGTCTTCATAGTTCAGGTATTTAGAATCCCCGCTAAATAATCCCGGAATTTTAACTTCTACACTGCTCTCTTCTAAAATGATCTGCGCCGGAAAAACCTTATTCCCTTCTGATAACCGCGATGCTGTAAATTTCATTTCTCTTTTTGTTAGTATTTACTACTGCGAATCTAGTAAAACTCCACTTCTTTAATCCATAAATATTTTATAATTTCGTGGCAATGGAAAATTTCATAGTATCTGCCCGTAAATACCGTCCGGCAACGTTTGAAACCGTTGTAGGACAGCTGCACATTACAGGTACACTTAAAAATGCCATTAAAAACAACCAGCTTGCACAGGCTTTTTTATTCTGTGGACCGAGAGGTGTAGGTAAAACTACCTGCGCAAGGATCTTAGCCAAAACTATCAATTGTACCAATCTTACTCCTGAGCAGGAAGCTTGTGGTACTTGTGATTCTTGCATCTCCTTCCAAACCGGGCACTCTTTTAATTTCCATGAACTGGATGCCGCCTCCAACAACTCTGTAGATGACATTAGGAGTTTGATTGAGCAGGTTCGGATACCGCCACAAGCGGGGAAATATAAAATCTACATTATAGATGAGGTACACATGCTCTCCGCAAATGCCTTTAATGCTTTTTTAAAGACCCTTGAAGAGCCACCTTCTTATGCTATTTTTATTCTGGCAACAACAGAAAAGCATAAAATATTGCCTACCATTTTATCACGATGCCAGATTTTTGATTTCAACAGAATCCAGGTAGAAGACATTGCATCGCACCTGAATAATATTGCGATACGTGAAAGTATCAATGTAGAGGCTGATGGCTTACACATCATTGCTCAAAAAGCAGATGGTGGACTAAGAGATGCCCTTTCCATGTTTGATCAGATTGTAAGTTACACCAATAAAAACCTTACTTACAAATCTGTAATTGACAACTTAAATATCCTTGATTACGATTACTACTTTAAGCTTACCGAATACCTGACCACGGCCGATGTGAGCAAAGCACTGGTGCTGTTTGATGAAATCCTCAACAATGGCTTTGATGGAAATAACTTCATCAATGGTCTGGCTAGTCACCTGAGAAATTTATTGGTTGGAAAAGATCCACAAACGATTAAACTACTTGAAGTAAGTGAAAACATCAAGCAAAAATACCTTTTACAAAGTCAGCAGACTTCCACATCGTTCATATTAACAGCGCTAAATCTGGCCAATCAATGTGATCTGATTTATAAAAATAGCAAGAACCAACGGCTCCAGGTAGAACTTTCGTTAATTAAGATGTGCCACATCAACTCAGTAATACAACTGGCGCAACTTCCTCAAACGGCTTCTACAACTGCAACTGACTCAGATCAGATTAAAAAAAAAACTGATGTAAAAAACGAAATACCGGTTGAACGCAGTCCTCAGGTTGCCGTCCCAGATCGTATTTCAGCACCTTTACCTAAAGTAGAAGAGCCTGCTCCTCTCGCTCCTGTTGCATTAAAACCCGCACCAGTTGCAAAGATTGCTTTAACACCTATGCAATCTGGAAACATGGCAGGTGCTACACTTATTCCTTCTTTAACAGCTTTAACTAGTACCGCTGCCGGAGAAGACGATAAAGAGCCTAAATATATTACGGGTAATGACAAAGAGACTTTTACGCTTGAGCAGCTACTGAAGTTGTGGAAAGTGTATTCCAACAAGGCGATGGAGGAGCATAAAATTAACTTTTATACCATACTTACCAGTTCTGAACCTGAATTAAATGGCGCTGAAATTACGGTAATGATTGAAAATACTGCACAAGAAAGTATTCTTCAGGCAGAACTTGTAGAGTTTTTAAATTACCTGCGCCCTAATCTCCGGAATTTCGACACCAGTATCGTAACCAGAAAAGTAGAGCGCAAGGTAACCAACAGGCTATATACAAGTACCGAAAAATACCAGTACTTAATAGAAAAAAATCCAAAACTGGAAGAGATGCGCCGCCGCTTTAACCTGGATGTAAACCCTTAATTATATGATTTCGTAATTCTGATTTATAATGTTTAATTGCAAGGCTTGCGATAACTTAAAAAGCGCAGCTTGCTATTGCAAGTGAACATTTTTCAGTTGAGTGTAAAGCATCAAGCTAGCATTACAAACAGGAATTAAGGCATTGGGGGGCCGTCGTTAATAGGGTATCCCTCCTCATCAAGATCATCCCTGTCATCCTCTGGCGTACGTGCTAAAAATTCATCTTCGGGAGTAACAGCTACACTTTCGCCTTCATCAACATGCATGGCCAACTCAGCTAGCTGATCGTCTCCCTGAACCTCTTTGCTGCCATACTCATCACCAATATACGGGTTTTGCTCATCATAGGTAGAGTTGTCATCTCCCCCACTTGCTGCCGTAGTATCATAAGGTAAGGGATGATCATAGTCCTTTTCAGGCCCCTTAACATCCAGTTCAAAACTATCTTTTTCTTCATTAAATGTAAGCTCATTAAAATCCTGCGTTTGTCCAAGTTCTGGAGCGTGGATTTTATCATTTGAGCCTTTGCCGTCTAAATTATCAATTCCGTTGTCAATCATAACCTTAAATTTTATACCAGTATAACGTTATCAAATCTTCAAATGTTTTGACAAAAAAAATGGGCTGCATCATTAACTGACCAGCCCATTCTTATTTTTTAGATGCTTATAAACCCGCTAGCGCAGTGTTCAAAGTTTCACTTGGACGCATAGCAATATCAGCCAATTCATCATTTGGATGATAATAACCACCAATGTCTTGTGGTTTACCTTGAGAACCTATTAATTCTTCTGTAATCTTAGCTTCATTTTCAATCAGTGCTTTTGCCAAGGGCTCAAATCTAGCTTTTAGATCGGCATCTTTGCTTTGCGCAGCCAAAGCTTCTGCCCAATATAATGCCAGGTAGAAATGTGAACCACGGTTATCTATTGTTCCTAATTTCCTGCCTGGAGACTTATCTGTAGCCAGGAATTTCGCATTTGCCTCATCTAAAGCATCAGCTAAGACCTGAGCCTTAGGATTGTTTTGTGTTTGCGCTAAATGTTCTAAAGAAGCTTGTAACGCTAAAAATTCACCTAATGAGTCCCAACGTAAATAACCCTCTTCAATAAACTGCTCAATATGTTTTGGTGCAGAACCACCTGCTCCAGTTTCAAATAAACCGCCACCATTCATTAACGGAACAATGGACAACATTTTTGCAGAAGTACCTAATTCTAAAATCGGGAATAAATCAGTCAAATAATCACGTAGAACGTTACCAGTTACTGAAATGGTATCTTCACCTTTACGAATGCGCTCCAAAGTAAATTTAGTAGCTTCAATAGGCGCCAGGATGCGGATGTCAAGGCCTGCAGTATCGTGATCTTTCAAATATGTATTCACCTTAGCAATAATCTCTCTATCATGTGCCCTGTTTTCATCTAACCAGAAAACAGCAGGAGTTTCTGACAAACGAGCTCTGTTTACCGCAAGTTTAACCCAGTCCTGAATCGGTGCGTCTTTAGTCTGGCACATGCGGAAAATATCTCCCTTTTCAACTTGTTGATCAAAGAAAAGATTTCCCTCTGCATCGGTTACCCTAATTGTACCATTAGCCGCAGCCTGGAACGTTTTATCATGAGACCCGTATTCTTCTGCTTTTTGTGCCATTAAGCCTACGTTAGGCACAGAACCAATTGTAGTGACATCAAAAGCGCCATTTGCTTTGCAATCATCTATTGTAGCGGTGTATACACCAGCATAACAACGGTCTGGAATTAATGCAATGGTATCTTGTGCTTTACCTTCTTTGTTCCACATTTGTCCGGAAGTACGGATCATTGCCGGCATCGAAGCATCAACAATAACATCTGATGGAACGTGAAGATTGGTAATTCCTTTATCAGAGTTTACCATTGCCAGGGCAGGACCATTTTCAATGGCCTGGGCTAATGCAGCTTCTACCTCGGCTTGTTTAGCGTTGCCAGCAATCTTTGCATATACATCTCCTAAACCATTTCTGGTATCAATATTTAAAGAACTGAAAAGTTCCGCATATTTCTCAAAAACATCTGCAAAATAAACCTCTACAATGGCACCAAAAATAATTGGGTCAGAAACCTTCATCATGGTAGCCTTTAAATGCGCAGATAACAAAACCCCTGCTGCCTTAGCCTCAGCAATTTCTTTAACTACAAATGCTTTTAAAGCAGACAAGCTCAATGCAGAACTATCAATAACTTCTCCGGCTTTTAAAGCTCCCAATCCTTTTAATTCCGTCACTGCACCATCAGCAGCTACAAACTCAATTTTAAACTGCGATGCCTCTTTAACAGTAACAGATTTTTCAGAACCATAAAAATCACCTTCGGTCATGCTGGCAACTTTAGTTTTGGAATCTGCAGACCATTTACCCATGGAATGCGGATTAGCCTTAGCATAATTTTTTACAGCTTTTGGCGCCCTGCGATCTGAGTTACCCTCGCGCAATACCGGGTTAACAGCAGAACCTAAAACTTTAGCATATTTTAATTTAATTGCTTTTTCATCTTCCGTTTGTGCATTATCTGGATAATTAGGAATTGCAAAGCCTTGTGATTGTAATTCTGTGATTGCACCAACCAACTGCGGGATGGAAGCAGAAATATTAGGTAATTTAATGATATTAGCCTCTGGTGTAGTTGCCAGCTGGCCCAGCTCTGTCAATGCATCTCCAATCTTTTGCTCCTCTTTTAAAAACTCGGGGAAAGTGGACAAAATTCTTCCAGCCAGAGAGATATCCCTGCTTTCTACTTCGATACCAGCCGAAGCGGTAAAGGCTTTTACAATAGGTAAGAAAGAATAGGTTGCCAACATTGGCGCTTCATCTGTTTTAGTATAGATAATCTTTGATGTGTCTGACATATTTTTATAAATACGATTGTGAATGAAAAAATAAAAGCAATTCCTATTAAGGAAATGACTTTCGTTAAAATCGCCTAAAGATAGAATAAACAGATGAATTTAATCGCATTGGAATGTTATAAATGCATTAAAATAAATAGCATATTAGGCCTTTTTTCCATCGTAATTGCCGTACTTTATTAAACATCTGATTGATTTAGGTGTTATCAACTTGAAATAAATAAGTAAAGAAATGAAGAACCTATTTTACATACTTGCAGCGATTCCATTAATTATTGCCTGTGGATCAGAAAACAATAAAGCTACAGGTCAAACAGATACCGTAAAAACAAAAAGCAACCAGGAATTGGTATTACCAGAGCCTGATGAAAAAGCCTCGAAAAACAAATTCAGCAAGGTAATTGGCTGGCCAGAGGGGAAAACACCTACTGCTCCTGCAGGTTTTACCGTAACTAAGTTTGCGTCAAATATTAAAAGTCCACGAAATATTTACATCGCCCCCAATGGTGATATACTAGTGGTATTGTCAAATTCTGAACGTTCTGCAAAAGAAAAAGTGGCAAATGCCATTAGTGGAAAGGCAAAATCTGAACAGGGAGGAGAAAGCGCCAACACCGTCATTTTATTTAGGGATACCAACAAGGATGGCAAACCAGATGTGCAAAGCTTATTCATTAAAGGCTTAAATCAACCTTATGGTGTACTGATTATAGGCGATTCATTTTATGTTGCCAATACCGATGGCGTTTGGAAATATCCTTATAAAACAGGTGACCTCAGCATAAAGGGTAATGGAACAAAAATAGTAGCGCTGCCTGCTGGTGGTTACAATAACCACTGGACCAGAAACCTCATTGCCAATAAAGACAATTCTAAAATTTACATTAGTGTTGGTTCAGGAAGTAATGTTGGAGAGAATGGAATGGAACATGAAGTACGCAGAGCCAATATCCTGGAAGTAAATCCTGATGGTACTGGAGAAATTATTTACGGTAGTGGTTTACGAAATCCTGTGGGCATGGCCTGGGCACCGGGTACTCAAGCCTTATGGACCGCAGTAAATGAACGCGACGGCCTTGGAGATGATCTTGTGCCTGATTACATTACCAGTGTAAAAAAAGGAGGCTTCTACGGATGGCCATATGCGTATTATGGACAGCATGAAGACCCGCGTATGAAAGGGCTGAAGCCAGAACTTGTGGCAAAAACACTAGTTCCTGATGTGGCTGTAGGAGCCCATACCGCTTCTCTTGGACTTGCTTTTTATACGGACAAAAAGTTTCCCCTTAAATATCAGGGTGGCGCATTTATTGGTCAGCACGGTTCATGGAACAGGTCTGCACTTTCTGGTTATAAAGTGGCTTTTGTACCATTTAAAAACGGCCTAAAGGCTGGGCCTATAGAGGATTTTTTAAGCGGCTTTATAGCTGACTCGGAAAGTGGTGATGTGTACGGCCGACCTGTTGGTGTAGCCGTAACAACAGACGGAGCCCTACTTGTAGCAGATGATGTGAGCAATACGGTATGGAGGGTAGCAGCAACCAAATAATAAAAATGGGCAGGCGGTTATCGCCTGCCCATTTTTATTATGCCTCCTCAGGAGTTAGGATAGAGAGGGCATGGACTACAATTTCTATAGCAAAACGCTGCTCTCCTTTTTTAGAGGTATAAGTCTGTGTGCTTAATTTGCCTTCTATACTCAGGTTTGTACCTTTTTTCACAATTCCATCAATAAGCTTAATCTTTTGATTCCAGAATACCAATGTGAACCACTGGGTTTTGTTTACGAACTCGCCAGTGCTGTCTCTGTAAAATTCATTTATAGCCAGATTTACACGAGCCACTCTTTTTTCATTTGGAAATTCAACGATTACTGGATCTGCCCCGGCAAATCCAGTTAAAATTACTCTGTTCTTTACGTTACTCATACCACTATTTTATTTGTTACCTGATATTTAAAGACCAGCAACTCTCATTGCCGACAAAACAAAGGTCTGTAAATAGAGATGAGCTAACCGTAAATTATACGTATACTTCCGTAACTATACGTATAAAACGGCTGCAGGCTATAAAAACATCGATTTCAGCTTAGAACTCTCATTCTTAAAAAATTTCTACCTCCCAGGTTCTTTCCCATTCTTCGTTAGGAGACAGGCTGATGATCCCTTCCTTATTTTCTAATTCCTGATTGTGATGCACACCATCGGCAATACCACACCAAGGCTCGAGGCAAACAAAATTGGCATCTTTAGCTGCCCATATTCCAAAGAATGGAAATTCCTCAAAATAAAAATGAATCCCATGGTTATTCTTGTAATTTTTAACGGAGATCACATTACTTTTAAGTTTCTTAAATACCAAAGCATCATCATAAAAGAGTTCATGCGTTAGTGGAAGCCTGCTGTCTTCCAGCACAATCGTCTCCGTCTCATCATCAATAAGATCATTCTTTATTTTATGATAGGTTAGTTCCGCGTCCTTTTCAAATTCAAGATAGCAATCTGTATAAGCAACATCATCTTGTAAGGGTACGTTAAAAGCGGGGTGTGCGCCAATTGAAAACAGCAGATCTTCTTTTCCTGGATTTGAAATTTCGTAGGTACAGCTCAGGTAACCAGCCTCAATTTTATAACGGATACCCAACTTAAATTCAAAAGGATATACCGCCATCGTATCTTGATTTGAGTTCAGCGTAAACAATACTTCCTCTTTGCTGATTTGATTTGCATTAAAAACAAGATCTCTTGCAAACCCATGCCTTGAAAGACGAAAGCTTTCTCCCTTATAAGTATATGTACCATTTTTTAAAGCGCCAACCACCGGGAAAAGCACCGGACTATGTTTTGCCCAAAATGCAGGATCACCATTCCACATATAAGACAATCCGGTTGCTTTACCGTTTAAACTTTGTAATTCTGCTCCTTTAGGATTAAAAGTAGCAATGAGCACATTATTTTCTAGTATAATCATCTGAGATTCATTTTTAAGTCCCTAAAGTACCAAATTCTGCCGCAATGAGGAATAAGCTTATCTTTGTATTTTAAAATGGTTTTTAATCCCTGTAAAATACTTTGCCTGCCCCTCTTAGGTTTACTCATCATCCTAAGTCTAAGTACTGCGCAAGCGCAGCAAGCGGTTCACATAGCAGACAGCATTCATCAGCACATTTTCACCTATCACGAAATAGAAGTATTTACAGATGTAAAAGACAGTTATACTTTTGATCAGGTAAAAAGTAAGGCTGCTGATACATTATTTAAACCCAGTACAATCAGCACACCGCAGACACTGAAACTTAATACGACCTACTGGTTCAGAATTAAAATTAAGCACAACAACCAAACAAAGAACCAATATATCCTGGAGTTTTTTGACCAAACTATAGACCACATCACAGCCTATATGCCACTACCCAATGGCAGCTACCAGGTAAAGGAATTTGGAGATAATTACCATTTCTCTAAACGTGAGTTACAGCATAAAAATTTTGAGTTGCACGTCAATAACAAGAGCAATCTTGAGCAGACCTATTATTTTAAGGTAAAATCATCACAGATTTCTGATGCTATTATTGTACTCAGATCGGTAGACTGGTTCATTGCTTATGCGCTGGATGAATACTTTTTCTTCGGCATTTTCTATGGCATGATCTTGGTCTTCAGCTTCTATAACCTGATCATGTATATTGCTGTAAAGCAAAGACAGTACCTCTATTATGTGCTTTACAATTTAAGCGTAGGCTTTTACGAAATGAGCACTGATGGTATTGCTTATCAATACCTCTGGCCAAATTCGCCCGGATGGAATCAAATAGCTTATGCTTTTGCATTGTACGCCACCAGTATTTTTGCCCTGCTTTTTACCCGCGATTTGCTTTTTGTAAAAGCGAAAGCACCTCAACTAAACAAACTAATTATATTGCTCATTGCTATTAGAAGCATTTTCTTCGTTTACTGTTTGCTATTCGACAGAGCACTCTTCAATTACAAATTTATAGAGTTTGTACCATTGGCACTTGCGTTTTTCACTGGCATTTACATTTATAAAAAGGGCTATTTACCTGCAAGGTTTTTTGTATTAGGCTACAGTTTCCTTTTTGCAGGCTTTATCCTCAAATTTTTAATTATGCTTGGCTTTGGCTGGCTTAACTTTGGCGCCATAAGTTATTACAGTTTAAGCTTCTGTTTCATTGTAGAAATGGTATTTCTTTCTGTAGCCATAGGCGATAAAGTTAGAATCCTCAAAAAGAAAAGAGATCATGTACACCGCCAAATGATTAGACAGATGGCCGAAAATGCGCGTTTAAAGGACACTCTTAACCAGGAACTGGAAAATAAAGTACAGGAGCGCACAAGAGAGGTATTTCATAAATCAATCATCATTGAGGCCAGGAATAGTGAACTTCAGGAAGCTAACAGTAAGTTGCAGCAGCAGGCAGAAGAGATTTCGAGGATGAACATTTTACTGGAGCAAGATAATCAGGAGCTACAAACCAATGTAGAGAAAGTAACCCGGGACCGGGTGATGTCTGCTGATTTAGATTTTGAAGAGTTCAGTAAAATTTATCCGGATAAGGAAAGCTGTAACCTGTTCCTTGCGGATTTAAAATGGCATAATGGTTATACCTGTAAAAAATGTAAAAATACCCTATACTACCCAGGGCACATTCACTTGAGTAGAAGGTGTACCAAATGTGGATACGAAGAGTCTGTGACTACCTATACTATATTTCACAACACCAGGATCCCGATCAATAAAGCATTTTATATGGTCTACCTGATTTATGCCTCCAAGGGAAAAATTTCTTCTCATAAACTCTCAGAAATCCTAAACATCCGGCAAAGTACCTGCTGGACTTACAGCGCAAAAATTAAACTGGTGATGGACGAGCGCAAAACCTTGCTCAAAAAGACCAATAAAAACGGTTGGAGCGAGGTGGTATTGGACTAAAACCATATTTAAACTTTAAATTTCAGGTTTCTCTCTGTCACATGTTCGTCACTTAGTTGAACAAAATCGACCATCTCATTAAAAGTTACACAGGGTAATGAAGCGTATTGAATATCGTACGTCATCCTCTTTCTTTTGCCGCTTGAACATTGATTTACAGCGGTTAAGTATAGAAGATACAGCGGTATTGAAGCGTATCAGAAAACACACAACAAACTATAAATCAATCATTTAAGAATAAACAAGAGCTATATTTTACTTGTTTTTAACACTAAAGTCAGTGTAACTTTACCTTACCAAATAGAATAAAGGGCCGTATGACCATTTGTTGTTTGGCGAGCAATTATAAATTAAATAAGCAAAACAATGAGAAGAACATTTACTCTTTTTATTGTATGTCTGTTATGCGGTATATCAATAGCAATAGCGCAAGACATCACAATAAAGGGCGAAGTTAAAGACCAGCAGGGACTGCCATTACCTGGCGTTTCGGTTCAAATTAAAGGGGCGGCACGTGGGGCCGTTACAGGAAACAATGGAGAATTTACATTAAGTGTTCCTCCAAATGCTACCTTAACCTTTTCTTTTATCGGTTTTAAAACTATCGAGCAACAAGTTAATAGCAGAACAACAGTTAACGTTACACTGGCGGACGACAATAACCAGCTAAATGAAGTGGTTGTAGTTGGTTATGGTACACAAACCAAGAAAGACATCACTACTGCTGTGGTTTCTGTATCAGCTAAAGATCTTCAAAACCAACCCATCACCAATGCAATGCAAGCCCTACAAGGTAAAGCGGCAGGTGTGCAGGTAACCTCACAATCGGGTAAACCGGGTTCCGGAGTATCAGTTAGTATTCGCGGTAATACCTCTATTACGGCATCTAACAGTCCCCTTTATGTAATTGACGGTGTAACTTCCAGAAATGCAGATTTCCTTAACCCGAATGACATTGAAACCATTACCGTACTTAAAGATGCTTCTGCAGCCGCTATCTATGGTTCAAGCGGTGCAAATGGTGTGGTTCTAATCACCACCAAAAAAGGTACAGCGGGAAAATTACAGGTTGGTTTTAATGCTTTCACCGGTTTCAGCAATTTGTGGAAAACCCAGAAAGTTCTAAATACCGAACAATACAATACCTTACTAAGAGATCTTGGTTATAATACATTTGGATCAGAAAATACAGACTGGCAAAAGGAAACTTTTGGTACAGGTAAACAACATAGTTACCAGTTATCCTTAGCGGGCGGTGTTAAAGGTGGTCAGTATTATTTTTCCACCGGTTATCAGCAAGATGTAGGTACCGTTGCTCCTGCGGTACTTAATAAATATACGGCTAACTTTAACGGTTCACAGAATTTAACCAAATGGTTAAAGTTAACTGGTAACGCGGCAGTAACTTTCCGTAAGTCTATAGATGTTAAAGATAACACAGGTACAGCAGGCGGTGGTATCATCCTGTCATCCTTAACCACCCCTCCTACTATTGGAATTTATACTGCCAATGGGCAATATGCTGGTGATCCAAATAAAGGTGGTTGGGAAAATCCAATTGCTTATGCATATCGCGAGGACAATTCTACCAGAAACTTTCGTTTCTTAGGTGCTTTTGGAGCGCAGGTAAACTTTACTGATGACTTGTATTTTAAATCTACCATCAGCGCCAATAACGCCAATAATTTTTACAGTGCCTTCCTTAATCCTTTTACATCAGATTATGGCAGAACGCAAAAAGGACGTTATCAAAATAACCAGTCTACAGACAATGTGTGGCTGAACGAAAATATTTTAAACTACACCAAAAATGTAGACAAACATGCTTTTACCGCAACAGGTGGTATGACTATCCAGTCGTCTGACTACAATTATGTAGACTATGAGGATTCAAACTACCTGGCGGCCGACGGCTCATTGGCACCCTCTGCATCTTCTATCGCGTTAAAGGTTCCTTCTCAGCCAGCGCAGTGGACAAAACGTTCATACCTGGCCAGAATTACTTACGCTTATGACGGCAAATATCTCTTCAGTTCAAACTTCCGTGCTGATGGTTCATCCAGGTTTGCAAAAGAAAACCGTTACGGTTATTTCCCTTCTGTTTCTGCAGGATGGAGAATTTCGGGAGAGGATTTTCTGAAAGACAGCAAAACGATCAATGATTTAAAAATCCGCGGTAGCTGGGGTAAAGTTGGTAATGATGTAGGGATTGGTGATTACCCATACCTGGCCTTATTTGAACTTACTGCTCAAGGAGGAATTAACTTCAAGCAGCTTGCAAATCCAGACATCACCTGGGAAAAAACAACTCAGTCCAACGTTGGTATTGACTTAAGCATGTTTAATTCCAGAATTACATTCACGGCAGATGCTTACCTTAAAAAAACCAACGACTTACTGCTAAACGTTCCTATTTCTCTGGCAACAGGTTTTGACACGCAGGCGCAAAACGTAGGATCAATGGAAAACAAAGGTCTGGAATTTGCCTTAAGCACTAAAAACTTTAGTGGTAACAAGTTTAACTGGACATCTGACTTTAACATTTCCTTTAACAGGAATAAAGTAACCAGCCTTGGTAACTCATTGCAGTCTGTTAGTTTTGCAGGCATCAACCAGCGGGATAATGCCATAAGGGTTGAAGTAGGCAAACCTTTAGGTGCGTTTTACGGATATGTATTTACTGGTGTTAATCCTAACACGGGAGCGGCAACTTATGCAGATGTAAATGGTAATGGTAGTTTTGATACCGGTGACCGTACTTATATTGGTAATGCACAACCTAAATTTACTTACGGTGTAAACAACAATTTAACTTACGGTAATTTTGGGCTTTCTCTTTTCTTCCAGGGCGTACAAGGCAATGATATCTTCAATGCGTCGAGAATTGACCTTGAAGGTTTAAACGACTCTAAAAACCAGTTAATTTCTACGCTGGACAGATGGACTACGGTTGGTCAAATCACTAATATTCCTAAAGCAACAAGAGACAATACAGACAATTCACTTACTTCAAGCAGGTTCATTGAAAACGGTTCGTACCTCCGCTTAAAAACAGCAACGCTGTCATACAACTTTGGCGAGGTTGCGCTGAGCAAATGGAAAATGAGTAAGCTGACTGTTTTTGCTACCAGCTATAACCTGTTAACTTTTACCAAATACAATGGATTTGATCCGGAAGTACAGCAATACGATGGTAATAGTCCTTCAATGGGCGTAGATTACGGCACATACCCTCAATCCAGAACCTTCCTTTTTGGTGTAAATGTTGGATTTTAATTAAAATAAGATGAAACTCAAAATATATTCAATGATCGCAGTGGGTGCTCTGGCAATGACATTCATCAGCTGTAAGAAAGAATTTCTGGATAAACAGCCATTTGGTAACCAGGCTACGCCAGATGTTGCGTTTGCAGATGCGGCTGCCGCAGAAAAACTGCTGCAAGGTGCCTATGACGGTATGTATAATGAATACCACATCATGGACTTTTTGACCAATGGTGATGCCATTGCAGACAACTGTTACGCAGGCGGAGATAACCCTGCAAACATCCAACTGGATAAATTTACAGTAACCAATACCAACGCAAACGTTACCCGCGACTGGACACAGCTTTATAAAGACATCAAGAACTGTAACCTGATTACAGACAATGTACCTGGAATTGAAGATGCTACACTTGATATAGGCGACAGACGTAAACAAATCCTTGCCGAAGCCCGGATTTTAAGGGGCTATATGTACTTCAATTTGGTAAGGTTATGGGGTTCTGTTCCGCTGGTTACAAAAATACCGACCACTACTGCGGAATTTCAACCACCAAAAGCTAGTGTTGATGCCATTTATGCCCAGATCATAGCTGATTTGGAATATGGGGTAGCCAATGCAAAAACAACTTCGGCAAACAAAGGTATTGTTACCAAAGGAGTAGCAAACGCATTATTAGCTAAAGTATACGCCACTAAGCCCAATGCAGATTGGTCTAAAGTCCTGGAATATACAAATGCAACTATAGCTAACGGCTATTCGCTAATTGGTTACGATCAGTTATGGGATTCGCAACATGATAACAACAGTGAAGCCATTTGGGAAATGCAATATGATGGATGGGGTGGCCTGCATGGCAACTGGATGCCAAGCCAGCTTTTTGGAGCGGGATGGAAAAAATTCAACACCCCTACCAATGATCTTATTGCAACTTATGATGCTGAAGGTGATGTAGTGCGTAAAGCATCCAGCATCCTTTACGATGGCATAGGATGGGATGATGATTACTGGAAAGTTGCAGCGCAGTATCCACACATTCGTAAATACAGAGCAGATGATAAGTCAGATACTTACATCATCCGTTTAGCTGACATTTTACTATTGAAAGCAGAAGCACAAAATGAGTTGAGCACAACAGGCTGGTCACAAGCAAAAACCATTGTAGATCAAATCAGGTTACGTGTTAATCTAGGTGCTACTCCAGCTGCCAGTCAGGCTGCAATGCGCCTGGCACTGGAAAAAGAGCGCCGACTGGAGCTTGCATTTGAAGGACATCGCTGGTTCGATTTACTTCGTACCAACAGGGCCATTACAGTAATGAATGCACAGACCGCCAATGGTGTAAACTTAAACTACAATGTTACGGCGGCAAAACTATTGCTACCTATTCCGCAAACAGAAATTGACAGGAACCAAAACCTGAGGTAATACGACAGAGAATGAGATTGACCAGCATTTGCCTGCTCATAGCAGTGGCTTTAGGAGCTTGTGCACCTAAAAAGGAAATTAAGGGAACTAATGGTAGTGTAGCCTTTTGGTTAACTACAGGCGATAAAACGTCGCTTTTAGCCAAACAGGAAGATCTTCCTTTATATACAGGTAGTAACAATGCACCAACTATTGAAATCGATGAAACTCAAACCTATCAAAGTATTGATGGGTTTGGGTTTACCCTAACGGGTGGCAGCGCTACGCTCATCAATGCACTTCCAGCGGCAGAGAAACAAGCCCTTATTAAAGAGCTCTTTTCTGCTGAAGGTAATGGAATTGGCAGCAGCTATCTGCGCATCAGCATTGGTGCCTCAGACTTAAGTACAGACAGTTTTACGTACAACGACCTGCCTGCCGGCGAAACAGACATCAATCAGGATAAATTTTCCATCGCTGAAGAGCAAAAAGATTTAATTCCTGTCCTAAAAATGATTGTTGCCGTTAATCCATCCATTAAAATTTTAGGCTCGCCCTGGTCGGCACCTACCTGGATGAAAACCAATAATAGTTTTAAAGGTGGTAGTCTTAAACCAGAGTTTTATGCTTCTTATGCCAAGTACTTTATCAAATACCTGGCGGCAATGAAAGCACAAGGTATTAATATTGATGCCATCACCATACAAAATGAGCCGCTACACCCTGGTAATGTTCCAAGCATGTACATGGAGGCAGCAGATCAGGCCGTATTTATCAAAAAAGCATTAGGCCCGGCTTTTAAAAGTGCGGGCATAAAAACAAAGATTATCTTGTATGATCATAACGCAGATAAGCCTGAGTACCCGATTAGTATCTTGAATGATGCTGATGCCAGGCAATATGTGGATGGCTCTGCCTTTCATCTGTATGGTGGCGACATCAGTGCCTTAACAAAAGTGCACGATGCCCATCCAGATAAAAACCTGTACTTTACAGAACAGTGGGTTGGCGGGCCCGGTAATTTCCCGGAAGATTTAAAATGGCATGTTTCTACACTTATCATTGGAGCCACAAGAAACTGGAGCAGAAATGTATTGGAATGGAACCTGGCCGCAGATCCGGCTTACAACCCTCATACCGATGGCGGATGTACCAGTTGTCTTGGTGCCATCACCATAAGCCCGGCAATCAGCCGTAACGTTGCGTATTATGTAATTGGCCATGCCGCTAAGTTTGTAACACCAGGTTCGGTTAGGATAGCATCCAATATCACTAGCCGCCTGGAAAACGTAGCCTTTAAAACGCCGCAGGGTAAAATCATTTTAATTGTTACCAATAATAACGCTACCGCACAAAACTTTAACATCAAAAGTAAAGGTAAAACAGTGCAAACAAATTTACCGGAAGGTGCGGTTGGCACTTACGTTTTTTAAGACACAATCCCCTATTGTTGTTTTGATTTATAAAAGAGAAGCCCTGCAATTGCGGGGCTTTTTGATGCTCACTGGTTTAACCAGTTTTTGAAAGCTTCTGCCCGTTCCTCACTTACTACCACTTCAATTCCACCGATAGGCAAAGGCGACAGCACAATGCGAATGCGGCTTCTTGAGAGTTTGTACATCTCCTTAATGGCATTGATATGCACAATGAATTTTCTGTTGATGCGAAAGAAATGCGATGCATTCAACTGTGGTTCCAAACTTCCAACAGTTTCGTCAATGATGTAATTTTGCTTGTCCTTAGTTACTAAAAACAAGTATTTATCATCCGCCATGAAATAAGCAATCTCATCAGACTGTACAGTCTTGATCAAATTACCGAGTTTAACCATAAAACGGCTTCTTATTTTTTGGTTACTTTCAGTTTCGGATAGCTCAAAAACCCTTGGCACCATCGGAGCTGTAGTTTTACGGATTGTATTCAACTTTTTTAAAGCAGCACTTACATCCTCTTCATCAAACGGTTTCAACAGATAGTCTATGCCTTGATTTTTAAATGCTTTCAAGGTGTATTGATCATATGCAGTAGTAAATATAACAGGGCTGCTTATTTTAACCTGCTGAAAGATCTCAAAACTTTCTCCATCACCCAAGTGGATGTCCATAAACAACAGGTCTGCATTATGATTTTGCAGCCAGTTTACAGCTGCTTCTACGGTTCCTAAAACGGCCAATACTTGTATATTGGGATTAATGAACAAGAGCATATCCTGCAGCGTTAAAGCTGCCAGTTCTTCATCCTCAATAATTAGTACATTCATCCTGGCCTCCTTTATCCGTAAATGTAAAAAAAAACTCCGGTCAAAAAAATGGACCGAAGTTTTAACATTAGGGATGCGAAGATTTTTAATTATTGCAAATTGGGATTGTTTGCAATGGCAGATGCAGGAAAACGGATAGTATATCGCGGATCATTTTTTTGCAGGGTAAAATCCTCAAAGTTTACAGAATGTGTAATCGATGGTTGGCCATAACGTCTTAAATCAAACCAGCGGTGACCTTCTAATGCCAATTCCCTTTCTCTCTCCGCTAAAATTTCTTGCAATAGTGCTGCCGAACCAAGTGCCGAAATTCTTGCGCTTTCTGTTGCATAATAATCAGGCTTTAGACGTTTGGCTTTTAAGTCTAATAAGCTTTTCAATGCAATGCTTGTATTTCCGGTTTGCAGGGCAGCTTCTGCCTGGATCAGATACATTTCCCCATTTCTAAAAGTAATCTTCAATGCGTCAGAATTACCCTTTTTGGATACGTAATCCCCACCAAGTTTACTAAAATACATGGAAAAGCGCAGATCATTTGTACGATCATAAATACCAAGTAAATGCTCAGAAATATAGGTTGAATTTGATAGCACATTATTAAAAGCCTGATCCAACGAAAGAATATTTTCTTTAGATTGGTAGTGGTTAGGCAATAATGCCCCACTTGTATTCAGATCTTCCAGGTTACTGTTACTCGGTGTCAATACTTTTTGAACAGTGCTTAATGCATTTGTCCAGTCGCCCATATATTCATATACCCTTGCTTGTAAAGCCAATGCAGAACGTGTGCTAAAACGATAATTTCTCCCACTTTCCCAAGTATTTACGTTTAAAAACTTTTGCCCTTCAGCAATGTCAGCCAAAATTTGCGCATAAACCTCTGCAACAGTTGAAAGTGTATAATTTTGCTCCAAATCCATTTTCAATGCAAGTGCTATTCCACGATCAGTTGCAGCAGTTGCCCTGTTGTACGGCTTTGCATATAGATTTAGCAGTTCAAAGTGGGTATATGCCCTCAACAAATAAGCCTCGCCTTTTAGCTGGTCTGTAACTGCACTTTTCCCCGCTTTAGCTTCTATATTAGAAATTACTTCGTTAGCGTAAAAAATAGTGGTGTATAGCCCAACATAAGGATATTGGTAGGTAATCTCATCTGGCGTATTATCGTTCCACTTGTAAATGTCGCGTAAACCTGGAAAGTCCGTTCCATACTCATCCAAGATCAACTCATCCGTACGGAGGGCTACCAACGATTTTTGAGCAGGGAAACCAGAATAAGCGCTAGTTAACAGGGCTCTAAAATCATCTGCCGAAGTAGGAATCACTCTTCCTGTAGGCTCAATGTCAAGGTATTTTTTACAGCTGCCTAAGGTCAGCAAGACCATTAGCAGGGTACTTATTTTCAGAATATTTTTCATTTGAATTCTCTTTATAATTAGTCCTCTGGTCATCACCTAAAATGTTGCGTTTAAACCAATAGAAATACTCCTTGTAATCGGCTGCGCATAAATACTGCCATAGGTCTCGGGATCAAAATAACCATCATAGTTCGTACCAAATACAAACAAGTTTCTTCCCTCTACACTAAACCTTAGCGTATTCGCTTTTACTTTCCCTGCAATTTTAGAAGGAAGGCTATAGCCCAAACGGATGCTGTTGATTCGCACATAACTCATTTTTTTTGCAAAAATATCCAGATTTTGATAGGTATTTACCGGATCACCAGTATTCAACCAGTTATAAGCCATCCATCTGCTGCCGTCACCGGTATCACGACCAAAGATTTGCGGTAATGTTGCGCTGGTATTTCCCGGTGTCCAGGCATTCAGTATCTCTCTTGAATAATTCATCCCACGGTCTACCATTGTAGGATTATATATAGGAGCGCTTAGCTTCATCTGGTCGATATTGAAGATTGCAGTAACTGCAAGATCAAAATTAGCATATCGGAAACGGTTTGTTAACCCACCTGTATATTTTGGATCTCTATCACCGGCATAGGTAAACAAATTACGAAAATCCTTATTGGTCAATGCACTGGCTGTCAACTCACCCGGGAATATATCTGCATAAGGATCATATAACTTATAGAAATTCTCCAGAGAAATGGTTTGTCCGTCTTTAACAAATTGAGGAATTCCATTGGCATCTAAACCCGACGTTTTTAATACAAACAGCGCATTCACTGGATAACCTTCGCGAGAAGGGGTATACTGATTGTCTCTCACATTTTCTCTCACTACTTTGCTTTTATTATGCGCAATAGTTAGATCAGTGAACCATTGGAATTGTTTGTTGCTGACGTTTCTGGTAGAAATAGTTAACTCTAATCCTTTATTTTTTACCTGTGCAAAGTTAGAATTGGTAAATTCAAAACCATTCTCTAATGAAAGCGCCTGAGTACCAATCAAGTCTTTACTGTTACGATTGTAATAATCAAAGGTAATTTGTAATGCATTGTTAAATAAACCAAGGTCTAGACCTGCATTAAAGGTTGTTGTTTTTTCCCAACGTAGTTTGTTGTTTGGTGGACTGGTTACAACAATTGCATTTTCATTCTGACCAGGTAAAATGCTAACATTGTCATATGCACCAACAATAAACGGCGATGTATTTTTATCTATATTACCCTGAATACCATAAGAACTACGTAAACGCAAGTTTGAAATTGCTTTGATGTTTTTAACAAAATCTTCTTCATTTGCATTCCAAGCTGCAGATACAGAATAAATAGGCAAATATTTGTATTTAGGATCTACCCCAAATAAATCTGAGCCGTCATAACGAACACTTCCGTAAGCGGTATATTTACGGTTATAGGTATAAGACAATGTTCCGTAAAAAGATGCATATGCATTTTCAAGCTTTAGTTTTTGATAAGTTCTATAATTTGCATTGTCTACCTCCGATGAATTAGCAGGAAAAGCAATGTTTTGATTGGTTAAAGTGCGTTCGTTATAACCGAAGCCCTTTGTAAATATATCTTCATTATTGTTCCTTCTAAATTCAGTACCTGCAAGTGCCTCAATTTCATGTTTTTCAGCAATCACTTTTTTGTACTGCAGTAAACTTTTCCAGTTGTACTGGAAAAAAGAGGTCAGCTGATTTTGAATGATACCACCTACAGGTAAAAAGTATTCATACTTTTTTGTAGTTGAATTATAGTACCTTGTACCTTCTCTGTATTTACGTCCAAAGTACGAATCAGCTGAACCATATTTCTCAACGCCGGTGTCTTCAAACTGCAAGCCTAATTCTGAATGCAAATTCAGGTCTTTATAGATCTGGTAATCTAAACTCAAAATACTTTTTATGCTTTTATTGTCCAGCGTATTTCTCGTATTATTTCTTTCTTCGATCACGTTAAAAGGTACCAATACATCACCAGATAAATTACTGGCGCCAAAGATGTCCTCATCGTATTTATAAGAGCCATCTGCATTCCTCACAATTTGGTAAGGATTAACGTTACGTCCATATCTTGATACATTAGTATAACCGTCCGTTTCTGTTAAATAACCATTACGTTTTGTTTTTGAAGCAAAAACAGAGGCCCCAAACTTCAGTTTATTTGAAATGTTATAGTCAGTTTTTAAAGTCATGTTGTACCGCTCAAGCCCCGTACCAATTGTTGTTCCCTTTTCGTTATAATAACCACCAGAAAAATAATAGGTCGCCTGATCGTTACCCCCTGATAGGCCTAGTGTATATTGCTGGTTAAGGGCAGACTGATAGAGCTCCTTTCCCCAATCTGTATTATTTTGTCTAAGGTTGTTGATGGCCTGCTGACTTACTGAGCTTAATGCACTGAATCCATTTGTACGGTAATTTTGTAATTCCCCGTTTGAATTTAGAATTCGGGTTACAGCTCCTTGATTTTCACGATAAGTAAGATCTGATCTGGACGCCAGTCCCAACTCAAAGTCTATTTTCTCTGAAGCATTCATCAGGTTAAGCTTACTAAAATCCGGACGTTCTGCGATAAAAGTATTCGCGCTGAAATTGATTGCTACCGGACCTTTTTTACCTTTTTTGGTAGTGATAACAATAACGCCGTTAGCCGCCCTTGCTCCGTAAATAGCAGTTGCAGCAGCATCTTTCAAGATGGTTATATCTGCAATATCATCCGGATTTAACCCAGCAATAGGCAGGTTTCTCAACTGATCAATGTTTTCCTTATCCATAAGGTTGTTTGGAAGATTGGTGCCCTCCAATGGAATCCCATCTAATACCCATAGGGGGTCCTGACCTCCATTCAATGAAACGGTTCCCCTGATCCTGATTTTTGGTGCCGATGATGGACCACCACTTAAGGAAGTTACTGCTACACCGGCTACTTGACCTTCAAGCATTTGATCAATCCCCGAGACCCCGGATTGGCGGATCTGCGTATAATCCAATACCGCAGTAGCGGTGGTATTTTTACGTTTTGCAGTACTGGTATAACCATTCACAATCACTTCCCCCAGTATGTTGCTGCTAGCTATCAAAGAAACATTAATTCTTGTTTTATTAACAACATTTACCAAAATAGAGTTATATCCAAGGTAACTTATGCGCACATTTTGAGTGCCTTCTGGCACGTTTAACGTAAAGTTACCTTTACTATCTGTAACTGTACCAATAGCTGAATTTTGAATGACGTTAGGCACCGAGCTTTTTTCGCCTATTACTGCATTATCTACAAATACAGAAGCACCCGGAATAGGTAAGCCATCCTTTTGGTCCAGAACCTGCCCGGTAAGGGTAGTTTGCTTCTGACCATAACCAGCAAGGCCAAGGCCCAGCAGGAAGAGTATTAAGAGTAATTTTTTATTCATTTGTGTGTTTTGTTTAGTTGATATTATTTTATTTATTCAATTGAAGACTTTGGCGAATCCTCAATATTAAATCCTGATAATGACCTTGAGTAGCCTCATCGCCCCTATTTTTTCTCTTTTCCAGTAAGTTTAAAATCTGCAGCAGTTCTCCGCGTTTAGCAGAAGCAACAGCCGAAATACGGCTCATGGGCGTAACCAATATATTTCTGACCGATCTTGTGTTGTCTATATCCACCTCCAAATCTTTGTTCAAGCCAAGATCGCAAGTTTGAGGCAAATTCATTATCGATGACTGCGCTAAACTTTTCTTTGTGATCTTCTCCAACATCTTATCCGTACTTACCAGCAATACATCCACATAATTTTGCTGCAACATCCTATCCGTGATAGAAAGATCATTCCCTTTTAACTGCTCAAAAACGGAGGTACGTATTTCCTTTAAAAGGGTTGCTACTGTAAAGACATTATCTTTGCCATGAAGCAGTTCCATTTCAAACATCCGCAATAAACGCTCCTCGCTTAATAAGCTATATAACACAGAATTTTGATACTCCCGGCGAAGCGCATAAGGGCCGATTTCAAACGGGCCTATCGGCGAATCTTTTAAAGGAAATGTTTTATCCAGCAGCTCTTTATTAAACAACCAATCTGGCATGCGAAAAACCTCTGCCTTAATATAATCCAATGCACGCTGTTGCGTACCTACAGGCACAGGCGTATATGTTTTTTTCCCATCACCAGCTACAGGGTTCTCCAGGTAATAACCACCAATATTTGCCGTAACATGTTCTGCGTAGGTTTGCCATTGTCCTAAAGCAGCAAAATATAGTTTACCAGCCTGGTAATAATCCTCTCCCTGTGGTGTAGCCCAGGCAGTAATTTGTGGAATCAGCCGCTTTAAATTTGCAAGTCCATAATTACTGGCTTTTACGGCATCATCACCCAAATCTTCTGACTGCGATCTTGGATCGATTACATTTTTGGAATCCTGCTGCTCTCCATATCTATACAGGGGATCATTAGCATGTTGATCAATCCAGCCCCTCAGAACAGGAAGTTCCTGATGTGGGTCTTTTACGTCCAACCACCTGTAGGCCCATGAAATGGCATATTTATCATAAATACCAATTTGCGGCGTAATGTTAGTTACATGGTCTTCAGGCTGTGCTACATAATTAAATCTTGCATAATCCATAATAGAAGAAGCAGTACCACCCATACGGTTAGTAAACGAAGGGGAACGTAAGGAATCTACAGGGAAAGATGCTGACGAACCCATATTGTGTTTTAAACCGAGTGTATGTCCAATTTCATGAGAAGACACAAAACGAATGGCATGAGCCATTTTTTCATCAGAGAGTTTGTTAGCCCTGGCGCCCGTATCAATTACACCGGTTTGCACCCGGATCCAGGACTGTAGGGAGGTCATTACATTGTGCCACCAAACTACGTCAGCTTCCAGAATTTCTCCACTCCGGGGATCTATAACAGACGGACCCATTGCATTGGCTTTTGGTGAAGCTGCGTACGTAATTTCAGAATACCGAACATCATCTCCATCATAATCTGCAGTATCAGCTACTTCTTTTGCCAGAATTGCGTTCTTGAAACCAGCTTGTTCAAATGCTTTCTGCCAATCTACCACTCCTGCAATAATCTGCTTTCTCCATAATGGTGGTGTTGCAGGATCTATATAATAAATAATAGGTTTAACAGGCTCTACCAATTCACCTTTAAGGTAGCGTGCGCGATCTTCTGGTTTTGGCTCCATGCGCCAGCGGGTCACCAATTCGCGCGTTTCCATTTTATGTTGTGCGTCAGAAAAGTACCAACGCGGTGTGCTAAAAAAGCCTACCCTGCTATCGGCGAAACGTGACTGCATGGGTTCTTCTGGTAACAGCAAAAGATTTGTGGTCACAGCTACACTGATGTCTACACTCCCATTATTGTCACTATATTTTGTGGTAAGCAAAGAGCGAACAACAACGTTCTTTGGAAAACTTTTTATTCTTTCTATTGAAGATAAAGCCGTTTTAGCAGAACTTCCCAATCCTAAACCACCAAAAACATCATTAAAACTTTTTTCTGTGCCATCAAAAACCTTATTTACTTTTATAACTACTGCTGAAGAATCAGGGGAGTAAGCCTCAATTTTAAATGATTCAATTACTGATCCAATAAAATTGTCGTTAACAGACTTTGTAATTGCATCTCCTGCTGGTGATTGTATTTGAGGAACAATGGTTTTAACCCAGACAGTTTTAGAGATTTTATTTCTCGAAAACCTGATAACCTTATTTTCAAAGTTCATACCTTTATTTACACCCGACTCATTTAAGGCCATTGGTACAGAAGATATTTTATTGACCAACAGAAAATCTTTGCCCATTAATTTTAGCGGAATTTCAAAGTAATAATCTGTTTCTACCTGATGTACTTTAAAAAGACCTTTTACTGTTGTTGCTTTTTTCAAAAGCTCCGCATAGTTCTTTAGATCTTTACTCTTGCTGCTATCTGCACTTTTCTTCTTAACAGTATCTGCAGCAATTTTAGTTACCACAACTTTTGCTTTTGGGAATTTACCAGGTGTCTTTTTAGGAACTTGTGCTTGTAAAACGCTTGCAAACAGCAAAATCAATAAAATTAGTTTAGGTATCAGAGAAAATGAAGTTTTATTAAAAATCATGATCTAAAATGGCTTAAAGTTGGCACAATATAAAACCAGTATCCGCGAACTGGTTGTTTTATAGGATTGAAAGCGCAGTTTTAAGGAGTGAACTTTTAGTGCAAACTTAAGGGGTCGTCCTGTTTTATAGTCAGTTTGCCAATACTGGCAAATGGCACCTGTAAAAATCACCTTCAATACCGTAGCGCATTTGCCGGTTTCCAAAGTGTGCATACGTACTTTGCAGATAGGTCAATCCCTGTTTGCCAGAATCCTTAACATCTTTTCGTAATTGCAGGTTGTTGGTCACTATAATTTCATGACCTATACTTTCAATTGTGATCTGTAAAGGTTTTGCTTTTGAAAGCATGTTGTGTTTAACTGCATTTTCAACTAATGTTTGCAGGCTCATGAACGGAATTTTTTCTTTGAGCCGTAGCTCATCCACCTCTATTTGGAGCGATTTTAGCGATTCTCCAAAGCGTATTTTCATTAAAAAAAAGTATTCATTTACAAAACGGAGTTCATCCCCTACTGTTGCCAATCCGTCTTCCGGGGCTTCAAGAACATATCTGTACACCCGGGATAACTTTAGCACAAAAGATTTTGCGAGGTCCTGATTCTGGGCAATTAGCGCGTTTAGCGAGCTTAAAGAATTGAAAAGAAAATGAGGATTTACTTTTTCTTTTAGCTTGTCCAGCTGCAATAAAGCATTATCTTTTTGATGCTGTGCGGCACTGAGACTTAAAGATTGCTTTTCTATCCTCAATAAAAGCTCCTTTTGCCATTTTTTCTGATACAGCCAAATCAGTCCCACTATAATCCCAACCGCAATTAACGCCATGTATAAAGAGTAGGTACGTATTGGCGCTACATCTTCATCCACTACAAGTTCAGGAATATCAACCATCATGGTCCAGTTCAGTCCTTCTATGAAGTTTGGAATATAATAACGGATTACCGGCAGGTTAAGGTAAGCCGAGAGCGTATGCTCATTGTGTATTTTAGTTTCTTTGCGTACTTGCCGAATTATAGAAAGTTTATCCGCACGATAAAGTTGCTTACCAATAAACTGATCATTAGGATGTGCGAGGCAAAAACCCCGGTCATCTACAATGAAAACGTACGACATACCGCGCGCATCTATTCCATAAAAAGAATGCTGCAGGTCCTTCATATTCACATCCAGTCCAAGCAATAGTTTTACACCATTCTTTTGCACCAATTTCGAAGCAGTAAGCCAGTGTAGGGAATCTTTTACGCTTAGCAACTGATTATTCAGCTTTGCCGTATCTGATCGCAAAAACTGTTGTTTTACCCATCCGGCAAGATAGCCGGGCATGGTGCTTTTATAGAAGCCCTGGCTTTTTCTGGAAATGTAAACCATGCTGGTGTCCTGGCCATTAATAATTGCATACCAGGCATGTTTGACTTTGGCATCCGATAACAACAACGTACTGAGCGTAAATTGCAAATTACTTCTATCAGGCCCATCACCCAATTGGGAGCACAATGCCGCAGCGGTTTCCTGCCCTTTAAGCATGTTATTGAATTCGTACCTAAATACATTTACTTTCTGCCGGTAAACATTAGCTCCGGTAAATTCGTTAACTCCAGCTATTCGCTGATCCAAAAGGCGGAGGATAAAGAAAGTGGTGCCCGTAATACATAAAATTACCGTAAATGCGATGGCAACCAAATATTTTGGGTTATGAATTTCCGCTTTCATGGATGCAAAGATAGTTAAACCAGCAATTAAGAGCCGCTAAGACCAAACTGCTCCAAACGCATGTTAAAACTCATGGTAAAATATCTGGTAATCTGATTGGTCCTGGTGTCAGTAGTGGTGTTGCCCGCCACGATGCGCCGTTGGTTATTACCCTGGGCAAGCAAATCATTAGCACTTATTTTGATACTGGCCTTTTTATTAAACAGAAATTTTTCCATGTTCATGTTGATCAGCAGCGGGTTCGAATTGCTTAAAGCGAAACCGGTATTTATCGTTTTATACACTTCCAGTCCGGCATTTAGCCATTCTCCAAACATGCACCTTGCATCAGAACTAAAGTTCCAGGTCTGCACGTTGCCCCCATTTTCGTAGCTGATGGAATACTTATTACTTGTTAAACTATAGCTGGCCCCAGCGTTTAGCATCAGCCATTTTCTACTCATCCGCAGGGATATATTTTGCGAGAGGTTTAGGCTTTTATTTAAGCCTTTTATTTGTTCCGCATAAAAAACATTATTACTATACCCTAGCATACCGCTCATTTCCAAACTATATTTATTATCTACAAATGGTTTTGAAAATGAATACTGACCATTTATGGTATAATCGCCATCGGTATTTTCGTAACTGCTTTCCTGGCGTAAGCCCAGGCTATCTGTAATGATGAGGGTTTTAGTCACTACTTTATTCTGCACCAGATTAGCCATAATACCCACTTGTAGTGCGGAACCATCTTTCACATTTACATTGGTATAATTTAACATCGCAACCTGATTTACTGAAGGTTTAAGATTAGGATTCCCGATCACGATGTTTTGAAGGTTACTCGTTTCTTTTACGGGTTGTAGCTGGTTAAATGCAGGCGGAGCAGTAGTTTGAGAAATATTAAAGTCAAAAACATGCTTCCTCGCAATATTATAATTGATATTGGCAGCGGGACCAATTGCAAAAGTGCTTCTATCTATTCCCTCCGCAATATTTTCATATTTTCCTTTAAGTACCATTATCCGTGGAACTACCCCAAGCGTATACCTCCATCTCTTGTTACTGTACCTGTAGCTAATGTTAAAACTATTATCAGTAAAAGAAGTAGTATAGGCGTTACTTAAGGAGTCAACCAGATTAACATTCCCTTGCGCACCTGCAAAGGTTGATAGGCGATTACGAGTACCCGTAACACCAAAGTCATAAGTGAGATCAATGTTCCGCTGAATGATCGAATCCTTCTTTCCTAAAGGTTCCGAGAATTTAAAGTTTGCTTTTAAATCGGTATTGCTGTTCCTTTTGTCCAACAGACGGTTTAGTAAAGAATCTTTGGTTACCTCACCAGTTTTTTTGTCGTAGTAAACCAGTCTGTCTTCCAGATTATCTTTAGAACTGGCAAGGTTGCTGGCCAGGTTAAATACGGCAGCAAAGGTTCTTCCGGGCTTACTTAGTTTTCTCGTATAATTAAGCATTGCCGACAGCGTCGGATTACGTCCCTTACTACTGCTGTTGTTGTATAAATCTTGCTTGCTGGTTTGCCCCGTTGTATCTTTACTTTTAATGGTTTGAAGAGATTGAGATATGCCAGTATTGCTATTCTCCGAAAATGTGCCCGCAATGTTTGCAGTGATAAATTCCTTTTTGCCTCTTTTAAGAATACCAGCATTTAAACGGTGATTTTGGGTACCGCTGGTAGATGTATTGTTGTTTTCATTATAGATAATATTGTCGCCATTATTTGTCTCAACTGCATTGATGGATTTGCTGTCGTTGTTACTACCATTGTAGCTGTAATTGGTTATTATGTTAAGTTCTTTATTCAGCGGCTTATTATAGGTAACGGCAGCCACGTTACCTGAACTTTTTCCTGCACCGTTATCCTGCCGGTTTAAATTGGCATTGAAAGACATTTGCTTTTGGCCCCTCCAGTAATTTGCACTTCCATCCAGTCCATACTGCTTATTGGTGCCAAGCGTTGCCTGGGCATTGCCAAAAACCCCACCGTTTCCATTCTCCTTGGTGACCAGATTTAATATTTTTACCGGATTACCGGTTTTAATTCCAGTTAAACGAGCTTCATCACCATAGTCGTCAATCATTTGTACCTTAGCAATAAGGTCTGCAGGCAGCTTATTAATAAATTCTTTGACGTCACCTGTAAAAAAATCTTTTCCGTTTACACGGATCTTAGTCAAAGTTTTACCCATCGATTTTACATTGCCATCCTTATCAATCTGCACACCGGGCAACTGTTTAATCAGCTCTACTGCACGGTCTTTGGGCAGCGTTTTGTAAGCAAGGGCATTATACTCCAGCGTATCTTCTTTTATCCTGACTGGAATGATTTTCCCCTTTATCACCACATCTTGTAGTGTTTGACTATCTTCTGCTAAAATCACAGGATCAAGCTTTACATCCTTTCCTTTAGGAAGGTCATAATCGTGTTTGTATTGTATATATCCAATACTCCGAACAGTTAAACCAATTTTAGATAGCTTGATATTGGCGAATGTAAACTTGCCTGCAGTATCAGTTACAGCTTTAAGCGTATCTGTTCCCGCGATAAGAATAACCCCTGCCCCACTAACCGGGGTACCACTTTGTTCTTTAACTACACCCGTAAGCGCTTTTATTTGCTGTGCTTTTACAAATTGACCAGCAAATAGTAAAAAGACAAAGCATGAAAGTTTTCTCATGAAAGAATATGAATAAAGCCAGATAACGCTGGATAGACACCCAATATTGCCCGGAACTTAAATCTTTCTGATTCTGATGATACGCATCCAATGCATGGCTTTCATAATTGGGTACGTTGGGTCAAATTCAAACCACTTGCTGGCAAAGTTTGGACTATTTGGTTTTTTATGGTGGTTATTTTGAAAAAGTTCGCCCATCATCAAAAAATCAAGTGGTAAAGAATTTTTACTGTGATCATTGTTATCATGATTTGAATAGCCATACTTATGGCCGCACCAGTTTACAATGGCACCATGTAATGGCCCCATTAAAAAATGTACAGGCAAGAGTAGAAACATCCACCAGGCTGTAGCAAAGGTTACATAAAACCATACGTAAAAACTTACAAATAAAAATCTTGTTAACCAGCTGTCGCCAATTTTATCAATAATAGGCCATGAAGGATAATTGTCACGGAACTGCTCTTCTGGTTCTTTGTTAAATTTAGCGTAATTGAGATAAATATTTTTGGTCTGAATCATCATTCCCCATACATCTTTCACAAAATGCGGCGAATGCGGATCTTTCTCAGTATCGCTATAGGCGTGATGCATGCGGTGTAAAATGGCATACGCGCGAGGGTTGAGAAACGAGGATCCTTGACTTAAAAACGTAATGGTGTAAAAGAATTTCTCCCAGAAACCATTCATCTTAAACATCTTATGAGATGCATAGCGATGAAGAAAGAAAGTTTGTGAAAAGAGTGAGAGGAACCAATGTAACAGGAAAAAAATTAATATAATCATAAAGGCATTTGGTGTACTGCTACAAAAGTAGCAAAAAAAAGGTCGGTGTTATCACCGACCTGTAGTTTTATCTTCCAAAATCATCCTGTACCCTTACAATATCCGATTCATCAGAAGGATGTTCCGGGTCTGTATGTTGCCAAATTTCAGAAACAATTCCCCAATCTTCCAAACCAATTAAGCGGTGTCTTTCGCCCTGGTTCAATTTAATGGTGTTACCTGGTGCTAGTTTCTGTATTTCACCTTCTTCATCGGTATCGCTGGTTTTAACACCCACTGTACCACTTACTACTTGCCATATTTCTGCTCTGCGGTGATGATATTGCCATGAAAGGCGTTTCTCCGGACCAACAACCAATATTTTAGGGCTTAACTTGCCACCTATCTTTAAATCTTCAACATTTAAGCCATTAAAGTAAACATCAGCAAATTGCTGTGCCTGAGCTTCATCTATTACAAAAAAACCACCCCATGGGCGAGTATCGTCATAACTAACCACATTAAAGCCTTCTATTTTAAGCCTTTGGGCTACACCTTCAAATATTTCTTTTTTCTGATCTGACATTTTAATTTTAGTATTGATAGCCAAATATAGCAAATGTGACTACATACGCCAATATAAAATATTGATAAGATTAAGGTCAAGCAAATCACCCTATTGGACTATTAGGAAATTAAGGTGTACTTATCGGCCATATCTGATTTTTGATGGCATTTCAATGATAAACCAGAGCAAGCATTTCCAAATTATCCCATACTATGCGCACAATGTATAACCCCTACTAGTAAAAGAGCCAATACTTTTGAGCCATAATTTTAAAAAATGGAAGAAAAGGAAAAGGCAACTGCATTACAAGCCAATCTGGAATTGATATTACAGGAACAAGTTAAACTTGCCAAGGAAATAGATTTTAATCAGGTAGCCAAATTATTGCCATACCTCAAACCAAACCATCGCATATTTGTAATTGGTGCTGGTCGTTCTGGCTTAGCTTTACGTTCTGCCGCCATGCGCCTGATGCATTTTGGACTTAGGGTTTTTGTAGCAGGAGAGACAACTACCCCAGCCATCGGGAAAGGGGATATCTTAATTGCCGCTTCGGGCTCCGGCACAACAAGCACAATTGTAAAAGCGGCAGAAAAGGCCGTTTCTGTCGGTGCAAAGGTGCTTTCTATTTCTACAACGACTGATTCTCCACTGGGAAAGTTTTCGGAACTGGTGGTTATACTACCGGCAGCCCAAAAACAAGATCATGGTAAAACCATCTCCCTGCAATACGCCGGAAGTTTATTTGAACAAGCCTTGTTGTTGCTTACAGACGCTATTTTCCAGACCCTATGGGATGCAGATGGCAGTCCGGCGGAAGAGCTATGGAAAAGACATGCCAACCTGGAATAGAACATTGAACGAAAAAAAACAATTATTAATACATATAAAAACAAATATCATGGCTAAATTACAAGTTGCAATAGACTTATTATCTACAGAAGAAGCATTGGCACTGGTTGCTAAAATTGCTCCATATATTGACATCATCGAACTGGGTACTCCATTAATTAAACAAGAAGGTTTGGCGGTAGTTACAGCTATCAAATCCGCTTATCCAGATAAACTGGTATTCGCAGATTTAAAAACTATGGATGCCGGAGAACTGGAAGCAGACATGGCTTTTAAAGCAGGTGCTGATTTGGTAACTGTATTGGGTGCTGCCGGTGATGCCACCATTGCAGGAGCCATCAAAGCAGGGAAAGCACACAATAAAGGTGTTGTTGTGGATACTATTGGCGTTGCTGACCGTGTTAAACGTGCACAGGAAGTTACCAAACTGGGTGCTGAGTTTGTAGAACTTCATGCAGGATTAGACGAGCAATGGACTACTGGTTATTCTATCCAGGTGTTAATTGACGAGGCTGCCCGTGCAGGTGTGCCTGTATCCATTGCGGGTGGTGTAAACATCAACAATGTGTCTGATGTCATTAAAGCAGGTGCAATTGTAGCTGTTGCTGGTGCTGCAATTTATGGCGCAGAAGATCCTGCTGCTGCTGCTAAAGCATTACGTGAAGCAATTGACGCTGTTTAATTAAGCGGACTAAAATAAAAATGGGAAGACCGATTCATTTCAGCCTTCCCATTTTTTATTTAATTATCTCAAAAACTATCTCGATTTTTTTAATTCAACAAGTTCTTTTTTTAACTGTTCTATCTGTACTTGTTGCTCTTTCACGGCAGACACCAATAATGGGATCAATTGTTCTGACTTTACATCATCGTATTTAGCCACCCTGGTATCGTTTTTACCTACATTATAAAACTTTGCATTTTCAAAAATCAAGTGTGGAAATTCGTTCTTAAAACTGCTTACCGCAAAGCCATATTGTTGTCCGGCAGGCAAATTAAGATGTTTGTATTTTTGCACATTGTAATTAAAAGCTATCGGCTCTAAATTTCTCAACTGATGAAAGGAATTGGAAAGTTGTGCTACATCCACTTTTAGTTCCTGATGGTCTATTTTTTGTCCTTTCACCGTTAGTGTAGAAACTAATACTGCTGCCATTACAGCGCTCGTTTTAAAGAATCTCTTCATACTTATACATTTGGTTAAACTCAATTTTAATTTACTTATTCAGAACAAATTCCTTAAAAATTTGTTCCGTAACATTTTCAAAACAAAACTTCTCTGACTAGAAACGGGTGTATACAGCAACCTGCAGCACATTATTAACTGTATTTGCAGCAGCCCCTTTTATCGCCTGGTTTAAGTAACCCGCTTCTATATCCAACTTCTTACTAAGACGGTAGCCCAAGGCTACGTACGCCCTGTTCTGATCAAATACATCCCCATTTAACTGACTTTTATTTTGCAGGTTTAAAAACACTTCATTCTGCAGGGCTACAAAAAGGCCCTCATTAAAAGACTTTGCATCTTTAGCTATAGGTATTATACCCCGCACAAAATACCTGAATCTTTGCGCAAATAAATCTTCTCTTCCCAATCGGTCAATAAAGCGCTGTTCCAGTCTAAATCTATGAGAAAACGCTACTGTATTCAGTTTGTGTTTATACACATATTGCTCCCAAATTCTGTGCTCATTGAGTACATTATCCGACACACCTTCTACATGTAAATAAGTATTATTTAACAGATATCCGAGCGTAATCTCATTCTTTGAATTTGCATAGTAGGTAATTCCAGGCCTAAACATAAAATTCCTGACATTTGCCCATTTGTCACCGGAGCGCAGCTGCAAATCGGCATAAAAGCCCCACTTCTCAGTCAGCTTTGTATTGTTCATAAACAAAAACCAGCCAGTGCTTTCATGCCTGGTTTGCGCATTGGTTTTTAAAACCAAAAGGCCCACAAATGCAAGAAATAAAAATATGTGCTTCATAAATTAAAAAAGATCAAAGCCTCTAAAGTACACATTATCCCTAAATTTACATTAGCGCTGCCACCATTTGCGGCACGCCAATACTTGCGGGCTCTTGTATTTTCATCCAGTTGCGACCTTGTACGTTAGAAATATCAAGATCTACCACATACTTTAGTGCCTGTGCAGGCACATAATCTATTAGCCCAGCAGCAGGATACACGGCCAGCTTAGTACCTATAACGGCAAAAATATCGGCAGTATCACACATTTCTGCCGCAAGTCTTAAATTGGGAACCTCCTCTCCAAACCAAACCACGTGAGGCCGCAAAGGTTTACCATATTTACAAACATCGGCCGAGGTAAGCTCCCAACCCTCCATCGGGTAAGTAAGCGATGCATCTACATCAGATTGAGAACGGGTAATGATTCCATGCAAATGCAATACATTCTTTGAACCTCCCCTTTCATGCAAGTCGTCAATATTTTGAGTAATAATTTGAACATCATACTTATCTTGCAATTTAGCAAGGGCAGTATGCGCCGCATTGGGCTTTGCTTCCAGAACGGCTTTACGCCTTTCATTATAGAATTGCTGTACCAATGATGGATTACGCCTCCATCCTTCAGGTGTAGCTACCTCATTGATGTCGTAGCCTTCCCACAGCCCATCTTTATCCCTGAATGTCTTTAATCCGCTTTCGGCACTGATGCCAGCCCCTGTAAATACTACAATCTTTTTCATGCTCCAGTAAACTTAATAAAATTGATTCTATAAACCTTAACCGTCCTATATTTTATAACTTAGCATTAGTTATCATTTTATTTCTGATATGAATTTCAAAGCCTTGTACCCTGTCCTGCAATCATACACCTACCTAAACACTGCCTATTCAGGAATTTTGTCAAAACCTCTGCTTGACTGGCGCAATAACCATGACCAGGATTTTCTGAAACGGGGAAGTACCTTCCGGTTGCAACAACAGGAAGTTATGCAGGAAACCAGACAAAATCTCGCCCGCCTTTTTCGTGCGAAAGCATCAAACACCTTTCTTGTTCCAAACTTCTCCTTTGGATTTAATACTTTTCTGAATGGACTGGAAGGACCTCAGCGCTTCTTATTGCTACAGGAAGATTATCCTTCTGTAAATTATCCTGTGCAAAGCCGCGGTTACGAATGCGATTATGTTGCTGTAGACCATCAGTTGGAAGAAAACCTAATCGCAAACATAAAAAGCTTTAAACCAAGTGTCCTGGCTTTAAGCCTTGTACAATACATCAGCGGGATAAAAATAGATTTTGAATCTATAAAAAAAATTAAATCTATGTTTCCTGACCTCCTGATTGTTGCTGACGGAACTCAATTTTGTGGCACTGCAGAATTTAATTTTGAAGCTTCAGGACTGGATGTACTTATTTCAAGTGGCTATAAATGGATGCTTGGTGGATTTGGAAACGGATTTGTATTTATAAAAGACAAAATCAATGAGTTGCTGTATACAAAAGCACAATCCGCAAATATGCCTACCGAGCCATTCTTACTTAACAGAGGCATTTTGTCCCTATATTTTGAACCCGGACATCAGGATACTTTGTCTTTTGGCTCCTTAAACCACTCTATCTTATTTTTAGAAAAGACAGGATTAAGCTTTATTGAAAACCAGATCAGTCAACTCAGTAAAAAAGCCAGAAAAGCCTTTACAGAAAGAGGCCTGCTTGACCTGGCTGTAACGCAGCGAAAATCGCATTCATCTATTTTTAACTTAAGCATTTCTGCTACAGTAGCCGAAAAACTTCAGGAAGCTAACATACTCTTTTCAGCTCGTGGAAACGGAAGCCGGGTCTCTTTTCATTTTTACAATACAGAGGAGGACCTGAACCATTTGCTTGAGGTAATAGACAAAAACAGCTAAGCGCTACCAAGCCATTCTTTTACGCAAGGCCATGATCTGTTCTACATGATGTTTGCCGTGCCAACTGTACATATTAGTCATTTGCCATAAGGCAACAAGCTTATCATCTTCCGGGTGATAATAGTTACGCAACCAATCTTCGTCTTTCATCAATCTGAGCATAGTTGTCCATCTCACATGCAAGGCATGAACCAGAGTAACCGACATATTTACAGGCACATCAAATACATCAGGTAACTCCGCCCAAAGCTGCTCATTGTATGGAACTATGGTTGGTTGATCGGCTGTTAAAGCCAATTTCAATCTGATGTAGGCATTCATGTGACTGTCAGCAATGTGGTGTATAACCTGAATGATTGTCCAACCCCCTGGTCTATATGGCGTATTGAGCTGAACCTCATCCAGGTTCTCAATACAACCATCAAGCAGTACAGGCAAAATCCGGATGTTATGAATCCAGGCGTTTAAGGTATGCGGCGCATAAGTCTCCGCCGCTATAAAACGACCAATAGGATATTTTAATGTTTCAATAGATTCTTCCATTTTATAATTTCACCTGTCTAATGATGTTTTTGATGTTCAGTTCAATAATATCTGTCATTGTTTCACAGTCCAGATATAAAGGATCTTCGAAATGCGCCGCCATTCCAGCTTTAAGCTTTGCTATATTCTCGGCTGTTGTAAGCACCTCATTATTGGATACATCACGTAAATCGGCCAGGCGATGACGCTCGCTACGCACCCGATGCAACAATGATGACTTTTCTTCCTGCTGATATTGCAAGAAAGTCTTATCCGTAAGCTGCTCCATAGACATTTTTACATATGGAAAGTTCTCCTTAAAAAACTGTGGCAGGTAAACTTTAATGTTACCTTCATAAAATTGCTGATCAAAATCAATTGCTCTGATTCTAAATTGGATATCATCAAAGTCAGGCGTAATTTGAACTACAAAATTATAAGCACGCATATCGCCAAGCAACATCACTAAGCAGCGTTCATTAAATTTCACAAATTCTTTTGCAATACGTGTGGGATTGTATTCCGGATTGTGTAAATATTTTTGAGCAAATACGTCTCCAGGAATCCCGGCAATATGTTCTTCAATTAAAGTGTCCCGATCTACCAGGTAATTTACCTGATTTGGAGATAAGATTTCTTCCAACTCTAAACCGTAAATCCGGGATGCATCTGCACGTTTTACGTAAAAGTAATCGTACACATCATTTAAGCGGTTTACTATCCTAACTCTAAATGGGTTGGTGTTGCCAAAAGTACAATACTCTATTTTATCGATGTACTTATGCTGCACTATGCGTAAGTTACCAGATGCTTTTAAATGGGCGTAGATTACCTTTAGTCCATTTTGCAATTCATCCATCCGGCTACTGGAATAAATAGGGCCTTCCCAAAGCGAATCCTTCCCGTACTTATCCATGATCGGAAAGGATTCATCGAACTGAAGCATATCGTCGTAGCTTATGGGCAGTTTAGATTCCCGCTGATAGGTCTTAAGGTATTTCTGTAGCGCTGGAGACACCGGGTAAATTGGTTTCTTCAAGGCTATCTTCACGTCATGCTGTTCCATTACTCAGCAATTTACGCTCAAAATGTCAGGTTTACAAATAATAGCTCATCTGCACATTTAGATCCAGTTAGCATTTAGCTCTTTTTGGAAAATGCAATGATTACCACTCCACCAACAACCAATGCACCGCCAAGGTAAGGAGGCCAGTAGACCGTTTCCTGCTTATCCGCCGAGATTTGTATAGGGCCGGCATCCACTATCTTTTCTTTTTTAGTATAGCTAAAGCCCGTCCAAATGAGCATAATCGCCCCGATTATAATCAATATTATTCCTGTAATCCTGTTCATAAGGTAAGTTTAGTGGACAACACTAAAGACAAGCTGATTGTTTAAGATAGTATTTCTGAACATGGTTTGTAACAGCCTGCGCCTATTTAGGAAGTATATCAGCTACTTTCTTTGGAAGACCTAAAAAATCGAGACCCAATCAATGTATAAAACTAAAAAACCTTCCAGGATTAACTGAAAGGTTTTAAAAATGGGTGGAGAATATCGGATTCGAACCGATCACCTCTTCACTGCCAGCGAAGCGCTCTAGCCAAATGAGCTAATCCCCCGAGTAGGCGCAAAAGTAATTAAAAGTTTGACCGCCGCAAATTAAATGTTAAAATATACTTATTTAGGATAGCCAGGAAACACTCTACTTAAATAAAATCAGGAGATATGGAAAGCCCCCAGGCTTAGCACTAATTCGAATAAAACGGCATGCGTGTTCACACTTTGTTCACACCTTGTTCACACAAAAGCCACAAAGAGATACCTTTTCGTGAACGAAATGTGTTTAAAGTGTGTTTTATGTGAATACATGCCTACCAGCGGTACCAGAGTCTGGTACCATGTGGGCCGGAGTGTACCGGGTTAAGACTTTGTGGTATATTTCCCAATATACAAAAATAATATTCAACAATATGACTTTTTGACTGTTTATCCGTAAATTGCTTAAATTAAGCTTCTACTTAAACAATGCAAAAATATGGCAAAATATAAGTTCGGGATCACAGGCCCTTTCTCGGGCAAAGTAGCAACAGTGGTAGGCGCTAGCTGGCGCGGTATTGATTACATGCGCGGCTTACCTAGAAAAAGTGGCAAGCCGTCAACAGAAGGTCAATTAAGGCAGCAATCAAAAATGCTTTTGTTTAGGTCATTTTTACTCTCCATTGGCTCTATCATTGAAAAAGGCTTTCAAAATATTGAACAATACACCCCAATGAACGCAGCATTATCTTACAACATGAAATATTCTGTTGCGGGGATTTACCCTGATGATGTAGTAGATTTTAAAGAATTATTATTTACACAAGGCAATTTATTCTGTGCCTCCTCTGCAGCAGCAACATCCACAGAAAGCCGAGAACTAGTCTTTACCTGGGTAAACAGAGCTTTCACTCATTTGGCCGCTGCAGACGATGTAGTCATTCTGGTAGCTTATTGTCCTGCGCAAGAGAAGTTTTCTTATCTCGCAGATGCAGGCATCAGGAAAATCGGAGAAGCAAGTTTAACACTCCCACAAAGTTTTAGTGGGCATACCGTTCATTGCTACTTAAGCTTTAGATCTGCTGATGAGAAACATTTTTCGCCGAATACTTATTTGGGTGAAGTGTTAGTGACTTGATTCTTTAAAGATCTCCAGTTGTCTGGATTTCCCATCCAGGCTTTTCAATGTAAGTATTACCGCCGGTTTCAGCATCATCTTTTCCGAAGCACCGCATAGCCAATCACAGAGGTTCATATTTTCACAGGATACGCCATCAATTTCTACAATTTGCTCACCGGCGAGCACCTTCCCTTTCGCTTTATCCCATACCACGCCAATGACCAATTTATTTTCTGATACAATAGGTTTTACCGGCCACAATTGTTCTTTAAGATCTATATGGTTTCTTACAGGTTCAAAATAAAAGAAATGGTGAATAAAATCTAGCGTTACAATCCCATAGTCCAGTAATTTGGCGCCTATGCGGGTATGGCTGCTCTTACTGGTTTCGGTAACCAAATTATTAAAATTACAGCCAGCTATACTCAATTTAGGGACGCTGCATCTCGATAAACTATCAGCTGCCTGCAATCCAAAAATACTCATCCTGTTGCTGCCATATCCTCTTGAAATAAGCTCAACAACATCCTTTGCCACAAATTGCTTTGCATCCTTTTCTGTAAGGCTTAAAAGCGTTCTTGCACCCGTATCAAAGCCAACTTCAAGATCTGCTTTATCGCCCAATTGGATTTTAAAATACGGATAGCTTTGTGGCTCCCCAGCAACAAGAGCAATCTGGCTTTTCTTATTCAGGGCCAGCTTATCCTCCATGTCAGTCAGTATAATTACCTTTCGTCCCGGCACCAGCTGTACTATTGAATTACGCAGCAAATTACTTCCTATTACCCCATCTACCTGCCAGCACGCATATAAATTACTTCCTGAAACCAGTGCCGGGATCCCGGCAAAAGACAGTTGATTGATTTTAAGTGCCTTTAAAATAACAATAGGTAAAGAAGATTTTTTACCAGTCGCATCCGTAGTGGATGCTTTACCATCAACCTTTGGTTTTAATATCTTGAAAAGTTCTGGTGTTATTTGCACAGGTGCCCCGGTATCGAAAAGAAACTTCCGCTTCAGGCCTTCAATCTCCACAGTGACAAACATCACCCCATTTACCAGTTCGTAAGGGATTTCCTCATAATAGTCTTTGCGCTCGGCACCGCCTTTGTTAAAAACAGTACGTTGTGCAAAACAGTTGCTTCCAGAAGAAAAAATGAAAAACAAAATAAAACTCAATCCAGCAATTACAGGTTTAAGATACGTCATACTGGCTTGTTTTAATTTATACTAACGTTCCAAAATATTCACTTCAATTACATCAGCTGCATTTTTCAGCATCAGCTTACAATCGTCACTTAAATTTAGTAAGTTAAGCTTTTTACCCGACTTAGCGTATCTTTCTGTTAATTTGTTGAGTGCATCTATACCAGACATATCTGCCACCCTGCTATCTTTAAAATCAACAATTACTTCGGCAGGATCTCCCATAACGTCAAACTTTTCATTAAAACCTGCAACCGAACCAAAAAACAAAGGCCCGTAGATTTGATAATGCTTAACTCCGTTCTCATCAATGTGTTTCCTTGCCCTGATGCGTTTTGCACTTTCCCATGCAAAAACCAACGCTGAAATGATGACCCCAATTAGCACAGCTAAGGCCAGGTTATGCAAGTAAACAGTAATTGCAGCCACCAGGATACCTACAAATATATCTTGTTTGGGCATCTTGTTGATGATCCGGAAACTTGCCCATTCAAATGTACCAATGGCAACCATAATCATTACGCCTGTTAAAGCTGCCATAGGCACCCTTTCTATAATCGGCGCAGCAAACAAAACAACCATTAGTATGGTAAGTGAGGCCACAATACCAGATAGCCTGGCCCTGGCCCCGGCATTTAGGTTTACAAAGGTCTGCGCTATCATCGGACAGCCACCCATTCCATAGAAAAAGCCATTCAAAATATTTGCTGCTCCCTCCGCCAGAGATTCCCTGTTAGGATTACCTTTTGTAGCGGTAATTTCATCTACTAAATTTAAAGTCAGCAGGCCTTCCGTCAGCCCAACTGCAGCCATAATTAAAGCATAAGGAAAAATCACTTTGAGCATTTCCAGGTTTAAAGGTACCTGCGGAATATGGAACGGTGGAAATCCACCACTTACAGAAGCAATGTCTTTTACTGTTCTTGTATCTATGTGAAAAACCAGCACCAGTAAAAAAACCACTATGATAGCCACTAATGAGGGTGGTACGGCCTTAGTAATCTTTGGAAAAATAAGTACAATGGCAATGGTCAGTGCAACAAGTCCTCCCATAATGAGTAAGGGATTACCAGAAAGCCAGGTAGGCTGTCCGTTTACAACAGTTTTAAACTGCTCCAGTTGTGCCATAAATATAATGACAGCCAAACCGTTTACAAAGCCGTACATCACTGGCTGTGGTACCAAGCGAATAAACTTACCAAGTTTAAAAAGGCCCACTATAATTTGAAAAACACCTGCCAGGGCAACTGCCGCAAAAACATATTCCAGGCCATTAGATTTCATTAAGGCTATTAAAACTACCACTACAGCTCCTGCACCACCAGAAATGAGCCCTGGCCGTCCTCCAAATATTGCGGTAACCAGGCCCATAATAAATGCGGCATATAAACCAGCCAAAGGCGGAAACCCAGCCAGAATTGCAAAAGAAAGCGACTCGGGCATCATGGTCATGGCTACAGTTAAACCAGCCAAAATTTCTGTTTTATAATCAACTTTTTGCTTAAAATCAAAAAGGCCGGTCAGCATATTCATTTGTAAGGGATTAAAATGCGAAAGTAAGGATTACCAATCCCGAAATCAAAGACAATTTTAACGGACTCTTTTCAAGACGAGTATGCCCATAATTCCTGCAAGCACAGAAGCCAGCAGAATACCATATTTTGCCTGGTTGATAAAAACAGGATCTTCAAATGCAAGTCCGCTGATAAAGATAGACATGGTAAAACCGATACCACCCAATAAGGCTACCCCGGCAATATGTTTCCAGCTGGCCATACTGGGTAATGTACTAAAGCCAGCTTTTACCAATAACCAGGTAAATGAAAATATCCCGGTAAACTTTCCAATAACCAAACCTGCGGCAACCCCGAAAGAAACCGGGTTCAGCAATGCCTGGCCAAAGTCCGCTCCAATCCTGATCCCCGAATTGGCCAATGCAAATAAAGGCATAATAATAAATGCCACCCAGGGATGCAAGCCTCCCTCTAGCTTCTCCGCAACATTTGCCGGAATGCTAAATGCTACTAAAACTCCCGCAATGGTAGCATGAACGCCCGACAGCAGAAAGCCCGTCCATACGCCAATACCTAAAAACAAATAAAACCAAATGGTTTTTACACCAAATTTATTGCCTGCAAATAAGACCAGTAAAAAAGCGGCACCAGCAAATAAGGAAATAAAATTTATTCCGTTGCTGTAAAAAAAGGCAATCACCAGTATGGCACCCAAATCATCGGCTACGGCCAATGCAGAAAGAAAAACCTTTACAGAAACAGGAATGTGTTTGCCGGCCATAGAGAGCAACGCAAGTGCAAAGGCAATATCTGTAGCCATCGGAATACCCCATCCGGTACTTGCCGGGCTACCATAATTGATAAGGTAATAAATGATTGCCGGAACCAGCATCCCACCAAGGGCGGCCGTCATGGGCAACAATGCTTTCCCAAGGGTAGAAAGCTCTCCCTCCGTAAATTCACGTTTCAATTCCAGGCCAATTACAAAAAAGAAAATTGCCATCAGCCCATCATTAATCCAGGCATGTAAAGACAATGGCCCCAATTCAACTTCCCATAGATGATGGTAAACATCGCTTCCTGAAGAATTGGCCCAAACAATAGCCAGCACAACACTCAACAACAGGAAAATCCCGCTGGCATATTCAGTATGGATAAATCTTGCTATTGCTGTGCTTGCATTTACTTTCTTTAATTCCTGCATTGGCTTGTTTTAAAACAAGTATACAGTTTTTAAGGCAAAGCGTTATTTGTTCATGTCCGAAATCCAGAGGTTTTCTATTCCCAAAGTAGTAACCGGTTTATCTGAAGCGGTAATTATCAATTCGCCACCTTTTATAATTTCTTCGTGGGTAATCCACAAACGATCGAGCACCTTGCCGTTCAAGCTCACTTTAGCAATATAGGGATGCTTATTATTGAAGTGATCTGTTACCACTTTAAACGATTTTCCTCCCGGCAATGCTAAAGAAACTTCAGGAAACAAAGGCACATTTAAGTAATAAGCAGGCCAGCCTACACATGCAGGAGAAAAACCGCAGGCGGCAAACACATACCAGCCCGACATCGCCCCTGCATCGTCATCCATGGTGCGGATGTAGGCATCCGGCTGATTTTTATAAATCCTGTCAATAAAAGGATCTATACCCCTGCTGTTGTCGTTAAAATAATATTGCACAACGGTATCCCCAGCCAGTTTATGCACCATAAATTGCGATTTCCAGGGCTCTACAGTAGCATTGTACATAAAAGGCGCCTGGGTATCAGGTTCATTGGCATGGTTGTATTGGTCATTTTCAAAAAAGTAATCCAGCTGTTTAATATAAGCCTTTTCACCGCCCATCAATTCTTGTAAGCCCTTTAAATCAAAAGGAGCAAACCAACGGTATTGTAAAATGGTACCCTGGTACAAACCTCTGGCAGCTACTTTGTCTACATCCTTCTTAGTTTGATCTTCAAAATCTTTTTTCCAGTAAGCTTTGTACTCCGCAGCCTTTTTCAGGTATTTAGCGCTCAGTTCATCCTTTTTAAGGATTTTTAAAATTTGCGAATAGGCCCATGCATCGTAACTGGATTCTAGAGCTTTGTCAGGGTGTGTATAATCCAATCGATCAATATCAGCCATAAGTGAATCGCTAATTGCCGCAAAATCTACTTTAAAACCCTTGCGATAAGCGTCCAGCAATACTACAATAGCATGTTCTGTCCTCACTGTATTTGTAGGTTCATTTTGCGTTGCAAAGTCTTTTTTTCCATAGGCATAGAGGTTTGCCATCGAAGCGGTCATGCCCTGGTACTTATCGGGCAGCGTAATGGCCAACAAAGGCAATTGGGTACGGTAGTTGTCCCAAATGGCCCAACCATTGTACATGGTTTCTTTACTTTTTCGTAAATTTCCGTCTGTAGACCGAAAACTTCCATCCTGCTCCGAAATCACATAAGGAGATTGCATCGTTCTGTACAATAGCGAATAAAAAAGCTTACTCTTTTCAACGTCACCATTCACCTTAATGCGTCCTAAAACATCATCCCATGCTTTTGTACTTGCACTTTGCAAAACAGCAAAACCTTCCTTACCCAAATTTGCTTTAGCATGCAGTACATCAACAGAAGAAAATGCCACACGGATATCAGCATCAGTTTCTTTTGCCTCCAGCACAGCGGTTAATTTATGGTTACCGCTATCGGTCCATTTTACTGGCTTATTGATCATTACCGCATAATAAATTTTATACGTTCCTTCATTGCAAGTGGTTTTTGCAGAAACTGAACCAGTAATCATCTGGCCCTCTATCTGATGTTCTTCTGAAACAAAGCGATTATAAAGTGTATGGCTTAAATCCAGGTAAAAACCTTTCGCACCAGCAGGAAACTCGTAGTGCTCCAGGCCCTGCTTATCCATAACTGCAAAAGTGGCTTTAATTTTATTGCTAAAAGCTACCTGGTAATTTCCAGGAGCGGCTGATTCTGATGTTTTAATCAGTTTAGATTTTTGAGGGTCTGTGCCCAGATAAGGTTTGATCAGTAAGTTTCCGCCGCTACCCTGACAGCCCACCCCTTCAAAACGGTTGTGCGTAAAGCCCAAAAACAACTTTGCCTTGTGTTCGTATCCGGCATGTAACTTGGGATAAGTCTGCGGACCTATGCTCATCATGCTAAATGGCGAAGTTGCTGCCGGAGACATTTGCCCATGGTCACCTGACGATCCGAGGAATACGTTTACTAGGTGACTTTGAGATTTTACACTGCCAACAGACAGAGTAGTGGATAGTGAAATAAGGGCTATTAGGCTAAACTTATTGATCATTGTATTTTTTATTTGTTTGTAATACCGTGTTTGTTCAAAATATCTGTAAACTGTGGAAGCAACTGTTGTGTCATTCTATAAAATCCAAGGTCATTTGGATGTACACCATCCACAGAACCTTCATGATCATTGCCAATCAGGTTTTCTGAAGTAATAAAGTAAAGGTTTTTCATTCCCTTTTCCAACAAGGTCATTACTTCTTTCTGTATATTGATATTTTGATTTTTTACCACAGCACCTGTTTTCTTGTTCCAGTAACCCTGTTCGCGAACAATGCTTTGCATTACCATAATTGGCGCATCCGGATGTTGCTTTCTGATGGTATTAATCAGGTAGCCGGTACGTTCAGTAATTTGTGCCGGTGTGCTGTTGGGCACACAATCCAGGATGTATGCATCGGCATCAATGGCGGCCACCATATCTGCTACCTCGGGTTCCATTTTCGCACTCCCACTTAAGCCAAGGTTTATAAAGTTAAGTCCCGTAAGTCTGGAAAGCTGTGCAGGATAGGCTATCCCGGATCGACTTGCACCAGACCCTTGCACAATACTGGAACCATAAACCAGGATTCGCTTTTTGAAAGGGTTTGAGGCAGCTTTAATCTCCGCTTTTGCATCCACTCCAATTTCAAGTTTTCTAACCGCATCGTAAATGGGCAGGTACAAAAGACATTCTTTTTCCACATTGTACATTCCGTCTACCAGTAAGCCTTCACTACATACGCCTGTTGGCTTAGCGATACCCGCATACTGCCATTTACCATTATTTTTGATGTACAAATCCAGTCCTTTATTGGCAATCGCAGTTAAATTAGGGTATGCCTTACTCATGGTTACACACCATTTGGCAGATATGGAAGTGCTGTTTGTGGTAAAACTTATCGCAACTCCCGCAGTGTTGGTTAACAACTGTTTAACCCTGGCAGGTAAGGTGCTGTATTTACTTGTATCTGCACGATCATATACATTCGCAGTTGCCATACTCTTCCCAATAATGGTTAAACTTTCGGCATTCACGTAGGTGGCGTTTTTTTGTGCCATCAACGGAAAACACAAGCCCGTGAGCAGCACTGCACAAATGGAAGTTTTTAATAATTTTATCATTGAAATTTATTTTTTAAGGATAAGGAACATCGGATAATGATCGGAAAGGTAATCCGTAGTGTTATCCTTGATTAAATGGGCGTCCAGGCAATCCGGTCTCAAGGTTTCATTAACCATAATATAATCTATCCTGGTGTAGTTGTTATGGTTCCTGACTTTAGTGGGTGCACTTTTATCGTAGCCCGTGTTAAACAATTTCCAGGTATCATAAAAATTGTTCTCTAACATCGTCTGAACAGCATAATAATCAATCTTTCCATTGTTTAAAATGTGTACATCTGGGTTATTGGTTTCCGATTGTCTTACCAAACGCATTTTTTCTGCATTGTCATAAGCTACGCTATCCTGGGGCGACATGTTATTAAAATCACCCATTAACAATGTTTTTTGTGTGGCAGGAATTTCAGCAATTTCATTTTTGATGATTTCAATTTCCAAATGCCTGTTGAGGTAACTATTGGGTTCAAGATGGGTTACAAAAAAATTGAAGTTAAGAATTTTACCGCGTAAACAGCCGTGACGCATACCGTCAACTATCTTCTCAATATTGCTGATGGGGTATTTTGATGCCAATCCCATGGGGAAAGCCGATTTCCTCAGCATAACGGTGTAGGGATAGCCTAATTGCGTTGCAAAAGCTCTAAAGCTATCGCCGGTAAAACCATTCAGTTCCTGGAATGCCATTACATCTGGTTTCAGGCTATCTATCCATTGTATAAAATTATTTTTTAGTGTCTGGTCATTTCTAAATCCTTCATATATATTGTAAGACAATACCCTCAACGTGGTATCACCGGAAGGGACTGCCCGGGCCATGTCCTGCTTGCAGGAAAAAAGAATTACTGCACATAGGACGATGATAAATTTAAACATCGTTCCATTGATTATAGTTGCCACCATACTTTTGTTTTTAAGTTATCGCCGCCAATTCTTGCCGCAGCTTGTTCGTAATTTTCTTTGTTTGTTGCTTTCACTATTAATGGGTATTCAAATCTTCTTGGCAGTATACCATCGTTTGCTACAGCCGGACCAATTGGAAGCACCGGATATCCAGTACGGCGGTAGTCATACCAGGATTCGAAGCCACAGAAGAACATTGCTACATATTTCTGGGTCATTATACGCTCTAAAGTAGCAGTTGTACCTGCAAATTTAACTGCCGCCCTTGCAAGGAAATTAGTACCCGCAGTGCCATCCCAGGTACAGTTCCACTGTCTCCATGAGGCTTCTATACCTTTATTGTAATATCCCTGCGCAGTAGTAACACCTCCAGGAATCGAACCTTTTAATGCAGCTTCCGCCAAATTGAAATTCACTTCAGACCAGGTTAAAATAGGAAACGGATAACTGCTCCCCTTGAGCGTTGTTGCTAAGGTAGAAGCACCAAAACCTGCACTTGCCATCTCAGCGGTTTCCTTCTCTGAATAGCCACTGCCAATGCCTACATAGGCCTGACTCGCGGCAACAGGATTATTATCTTTTGTAGCATATCTAAATCTCCTTCCATCTACATAAGGTGTGTTCATCAGGTCCATCAAGGTTTTTCCCATTCTTCTGCTGCCACTAAACGCTGTCGATGTCATTTCTACAAAAGGACTTAAAAACGGCTTTACGGGGGTGTATCTCATCATAGCTTCATCATCGTTGCTTGCGATGATTGGATATGTAGACGGATCGGCAACAATTTCTGCTATTTCGGTAGCAGCATTCATCTCTGGCCTGCCAGATACGCGTGTTAATAAACGAAGGCGTAAAGAATTGGTAAATTTTTTCCATTTCAATACGTCAATTTTGCTATCAAGCAGCGGATAAATTAAATCAGTAGCCTCAAATGGCTTAGTAAGCGAGAATAGCGTATTTGCCCGTTTCAGGTCGGCAAGTAAAGAAGTATAAATTGACTGCTGCGTATCAAATTTAGGATAGTATAATCCCTCACGGGCTTTGAATGCTTCACTGTAAGGGATATCGCCAAACATATCTGTCAAGTTTGAAACCATCCAGGCTTTCATCACCAATGCCATTGCCATATTGTTAACGTCATTTGTTTTTTCTGCCAGCAGGTACATTTGGTTCATATCGTTAGCTGTACGGTAAAGTGTTAACCAAATTGCATCAAACTCGTTTTCCCTGAACTCGTAGCGTGTAAAATCATTTAATGCACCCATATCTACGGTATATTGCATAATTTCATTATTTAAACGGTGCGAGCGCGTAAGGAGAATCTCCATTGCATCAAACTGCGCCGGTGCCAATAATGTACCCGGCGGCACGGCAGTCAGCTGGTTTGGATCTGTATTGATTTCTTCAAAGTTTTTAGTGCAGGCTGTTAAGCAACCAATGATTAACAGTGTGACTATAACTTTCAAATTCTTTATATTTAGTTTCATAATCTTAATTAAAATGATGCTTTAAGTGTTGCGCCAAAACTGCGGGTGGAAGGAAATTGACCAGTTTCAAACCCAGATTCGATTCGGTTTCTGTTTAGTGTTGCTATCTCAGGATCGTATAGCGGGAATTTGGTGAACAGTAGCAGATCACGACCAAAAAGTACCAATGAAGCCGAACGTATTCCGCCAATCTTTTTCAAAAACTTATCACTGAATTTATATTCCAAGTTAGCTTCACGAAGCTTAATGTAGGAAACATCAAATATATTTGATTCCATATTATCCCTTGCATACATTTCGCGGTAGTATGTACTCGCAGTTACCAGAACATCATTCGGACTATAAGTTCCATCAGCATTTTGCTTTACACCTTCACCAACTATACCTTCATAACGCCCTGGGATTGTAGATACCAGCTTCCCGTTTGAAGCAAGTACAGAATGCGAGAATGAATAAACCTTTCCGCCCAACTGCCCGTCAAATAAAAAGCCGAAGCTCCAGTTCTTTATGGTAAACTGGTTGTTGATACCCGCCTTCCAATCAGGTACTGATGAGCCCTGGAGAACAAAATTTTCTGTATCAATTTGCGGAAGACCATCTTTATGTATGATTTGTCCGTCGGGTGCGCGCAGATATCCAGATCCATATATGTCACCAACGGCGCCACCTACACGAGCTTCTATATAGCCACGTGGGCCTGTAGCCATAATAATCGATTCAATACCGGGAGCCAGTTCTTTGATCATACTCCTATTGGTTGACCAGGTAAGCGTTGTTTTCCACTTAAGTTTGTTACTTCTGCCTAAAATATCGCAGGTAACCGCTGCTTCCCAGCCCCTGTTGTTAATCAAACCTGCATTAAATATCCGGTTTGAAGCACCACCAGCCGGATCAATTGGCACCTGCAAAATTTGATTTTTACTATTGGCGTTGTAATACGTAAGGTCAAAATTAAGCCTGCTTTTAAAAAAACGGATATCAATACCTAACTCGCGATTTGTGATAATCTCCGGTTTTAGGTCACTTCCGCCAGGCAATAACCGGGGATTAGCATAGCTGCCGGCAAATTCTGATGTTTGGTACGAATAGTTTGTACGGAAAGGCTCTGTATCATTTGCAACCTGGGCCAATGAAGCCCTAAGCTTTAAAAATGACAATGGTTCTACGGCCGAAAGGTCAAACATTTCTGATATAACGGCACTAGCCGATCCTGAATAATAAAAATACGAGTTATTGTTTACAGGTAATGTACTTGTCCAGTCGTTACGGCCGGTTACGTCTAAGAACAAATAGTTCTTATAATTGAATTGTGATAGTCCATACAAACTTTGAATCACCTTTCTTGGCGACTGTGGCACTACAAGGGGCCTGTCCTTAGAATTAGCTAAGGAGTATAATCCTGCGGTTGCCAAACGTTCTGCAATGATAGTGGTGTTCCTAAGCTCCTGATTTGTTGTACTTCCACCTATTGAGGTGGTTATCCTGATATTTTTTGAAACCTGTTTATCATACTTATACAGGAAATCAAAGTTCTGCTCTTTAGAAATTACGGTTTGTTCCTGGTAGCGGCCTTGTGCAAAGCGTTCAGTGCTGTATGGTCTGCGCGATGTTCTTAAGGATTCACTTTGATCAATACCACCACGCATTTGCAAACTCATTTCCTTGTTAAAAGTATATGTGGCTGTGATGTTACCGAAAATCCGATCATTGCTCAGCGTATTCAGGTTTTCATACAACATAAAATAAGGGTTATCAATAGCTGAATTTAGTCTGTTACTCTGCGTTATGCCCTCCTGCCCCGGCACCCAGTAATTCCTTTGCCAGTTAAAAGGAATGTTAGCACTACCATACATTACTGCATACATGTAAGTATTGGTATTGTATCCTGAAAGCGGCAAATTATCACTTCCCTTATGGTAGTAATTTACCCTTGTGCTAAATTGGAGATTATTCAACTTGCTGTTGCTGGAAAAAGAGAACCGGTTAAATGAATATCCTGTGTTTGACAGAATGTAGTCGTTACGCTGATCATTGTAAGATAACCTTACAGAATTCTTACTATCTCCCCCACTTATGGATAAGGTATTGTTATAGGTGTAGCCTGTTTTAAATGCGTCTTTGGTATAATTTTTATCAGCCACCCATGGGGTTCTAAATGAATTAACAGCTTGTGTTTCGGGATTGAATTGAAAATATTCTTGTCCATTGTTTTCAAATCCAGGGCCCCAACTTGCGCCGGAATGTGTATTTATGCCATCTTGAGATGCGCCAAAAGAATAATAAGCATTACCTGCAAGCGTACCTGCACCATATTCATATTGTAAATCCGGATAACGCAATACCTGATCTAAAGTAATACCTGAATTAAAAGATACGGATAACCGCTCTTTTTTTTCTGTGTTGGATTTGGTGGTAATTAATATAGCTCCAGATGCAGCTCTCGATCCATATAAGGCAGCAGCAGAAGGTCCACGTAATACTGTCACATCTTTAATATCATCAGGATTGATCTCACTTAGGGCGTTACCATAATCTATTGGGGTTTCCTGATTACCAGAAGCGCCATAACTTTTTCCGTCATTACTAACCATACCACTGGTAACTGGTACCCCGTCAATAACAATTAACGGTTCTCCTTTATCCAAATCTAATGAATTTTGTCCCCTAAGGGTGATTCTTACGGAACCACCTGGTCCGGCGCCAGCCTTTGAAATGTTCAGTCCGGGTACTTTTCCTGATAATGCATTTACCCAATTTCCCGGCGCAGTTTTTGAAATCTCCTCGCCATCTACTTTTGTCAAGGCATAACCAAGGCTTTTTTCCTCCCTTTTAATACCCAAAGCAGTAGTTACTACTTCATTCAGCATTTCTGCCGATGGAGATAGTTTTACATCTAAAACTGTCCTTCCGTTAATGGCTACTTCCTGAGCAGTAAAACCGATATAAGAATATAACAGCACACTGCCTGCGTTTGGAACGTCAATCACATAGTCGCCATTGTTATTTGAAACCGCGCCTGCCGTACCACCCTTTAACCTAATGCTTACACCAGGTATGGGCTGTGCTGTTTCAGCATCGGTCACTTTTCCTTTTATGGCAATTGTAATTTCATCAATTACTACCTGATCATCTACCTGTGTAGATTTAAGATTGGTATTTCGTAATATCAGGGCAATAGCCCTTTTAACGGTAATGTCTTTTTCTGCAAGTGTCACTTTAACTGTGGCATATTTCTTTATATCTTCACTAAAAACAAAGGTAATTCCGCTTTGCTTTTGTACAGCGTTAAAGGCTTCTTTGATTGTAGTTCCTTTTAAATTTAAACTTACTTTTTTAGCGGACAAGTCCTGACTACTGGCATTAAAAGCTATAAGCATCAGCAGTGCCATGACCAGCATAAATTGTGTAAATAACTGACGCTTTTTATATTTAATAAATTGCGTTATTGGAAGTAGTTGTACTACTTTTTGCATATGTTTGTAATTATATGGGTTAATTTCCTGTATTAAATGACAGTAAGGACCAACGTGATCGCAAATCTTTAGGTTCTTACCTTCTTTAAGCGCCTTGTCTACCCGACAGGGCGTCTTTAGTTTTGAGTAATTTATTTACATAAGCATTATTGGTTTTTATAAATCTTAAAAGATTGTGGGTTAATTGTTTTGAACTTGAACTTACCGGCTATGGCCAAGATCTTCATGATTTGCTGAGCTGACTTGCCAGCCTGGAAAGTACCACTCACCTGGTTATTGGCAATCTCCTGGTCTACTACCTCTATCTTCATTCCGTAACGACGCTTTAATTCTACAGCTATCTCTGCAATGGTTTGGTCTTCAAACACCAGCTCTCCAGCTTTCCATTGCAACAGGCTATACACTTCTATGTTGTGCTGCACTGCATTTTTGGTAACTGTATTGTAGGTTAGGCTAAGTCCTGGGGTTAATAAGGCCAAGGTTGTTTTTTCTTCTCCAATTGTTTTGATTACGCCAACTTTCCCGGTAGCTACAGCAACCACTACGGGTTGATTTGCAAAGGCACTAACCTTAAAAGAGGTACCCAATACCTGCGTGTTAATTTCCCCGGTATGGATGATAAATGCTTTTTCAGCATCATGTTTCACCTGGAAAAATGCTTCCCCCTTTAAATCTATTTCCCGGGTATCAGCAGCAAAACTTTCAGGATAACCGATGCTACTGCCTGCACCAAGGTAAACTTCAGATCCATCAGGCAATATATATTTTACAGGTTCGCCTTGCAAGTTGTCCTTTTTCACAAAGGCCATATTGTTGTTTTTTGTGCTTTGCCGCTGCTGCTTGTAAAAAAACACTGCGCTGCCTGCTATTAACAATATAGCAGCTGCATAGGCAAAAACTTTTCTCCAATTTTGCAGGTCCAACACTTTTGCATTCGGGGATAACTGGGCTTTAAAAAGCGGATGAGCAGTGATGTTTTCATAAAGTTCCTTCTTGCGCACCACAAGATTAGGGTCTCTTTTCATGTTGTCCATGAAGTCCTGCATCAGTTCATTTAAAACAGGATCAACATCTGCCTCGAGTACATAACCAGAAAGTTCTTCCAATTCCTCGTCGGTAATGGCATTATTGGTATATGCATTCAGAAGATATGCTAAATGATCTTTGTTGATGTTCATCCTTTTTTATTCCCGGCTTATTGCCGTTATATATAGAATACGGATGAAAAATGGAGAAGGACTAGTTGGACTAAAAATATTTTATAAATATCATTAATGCGGTATAAAAGATCCCCTGGCTTTCAAACTGAGCCCTCAAAGTTCTTAGCGCAACAACCAAATGGTTCCTCACTGTATTTTTGGAAATGTTCAAATGTGCCGCAATTTCCTCATAGCTCAGGTCTTCAGACCTGCTCAACTTAAATACCATTTGCTGCTGCTTTGGCAATTCGGCAATGGCATCTTCAGAAAATCGTTTTAAATCCTGGAGCATAATTACCTCTTCGGTATGGTTATCTGCTTCCATATTGCTTACTTTAAGGTTTGTTTTTAATGCGTTGATACTGGCAGCTTTTCTAAAAGCATCCAGCACCAGTCTTTTACAAATAGAAAACAGATAAGGTGCCACTGGCATTTCTTCATTCAGTTTTCCTCTGTTTACCCAGATGTTTAAAAAAGTTTCCTGCACTACTTCCTCACTCTGCTCTCTGTTTTTGAGGTAAGAATAGGCATACTGATAAACCTTAAAATGATGGTCATCGTATACCTGCTTAAAAGCTTTTTCATCTCCATTACGGAAACGCTTCAGTAATTCAGCGTCTGCAGCCGGTTTTAAAAACATACAAATATCTGGTTAGCAAATAGCCCTAGAGAACTATAAGTATGCAATGTAGTACATAAAAGTATTTTATTATAATGCTGCATAAAAAAATATACCCTTGATGATGCCATCAAAGGTATACCGTGTATGTTTAGAATATGTTAAGCGAATACTAAGCTTATATCAAGGAGCGCCATTGCGCAATGGGGATTATTTATTGATCATTTATTTTCCACTACAATCATAACCGGGAAATGGTCTGATGGCAACTTTCCTCCAAAATTATCGGTAAGTATGCCATAACGCTCCACTTTAAACTTTTCACTGAGAAAAATATGATCTATACGCTCATCGGAGTTACGGGTGATGTTAAATCCATTGAACGTCCCGTTCGGAGCATATTTTAACTTTGTAGTCTCCCATGCATCCTGTAAAAAACCTGAGTTTTTAAATGCGGCATAATTTTCATCGTACTGAGAGAAGTTGAAGTCGCCGCCCAATGCAGCGGCATTATCGCCTGCAATTTCTTTTACCTTATTCAATAAAAGTGAGGTGCTGTTTTTTCGGGCCATCACCCCCACATGATCAAGGTGTGTGTTAAAGTAAAAAAATGTTTTTCCGCTTTTAACATCCTTTAAAGATACCCATGTACAGCCACGGGCAAATTTAGCATCCCAGGCCTTTCCCTTTTTATCAGGATTGGGAGACAACCAAAAGTTATTACTACCTTTCAATTGAAAGGATTGGGTTTTAAAGAATATAGCGGAACCATTTTGCCCGTTATTTTTACCTTCAGCCACCAGCGTGTATTCTGGCAATGCTTTTTGAAGGTCATTTAACTGGTTAGGATCTCCTTCTTGCACACCAAACACGTCAAAATCATGAAAACGAATCAAATCAGGAATCATGACTTTACGCTGCTGCCAGGTATTCGCTGGTGCATCCTTTGCCATATCCCCACGAATGTTATAGGTAGCCAGGCTGTAAGACTGGGCTACCAAAACACCTGCATTTAAATTTAAGAAAAGTAGAATTAATAACCGCTGAATCATCTTGCTTACTTAGTTTTTATATACGGAGAAATCATCCAAACTTACACGTCCATTAGATACGGCAGCGTCTTCTTTTTCACTACCCAGACCCAGTTTTTGGATCCTGAACCTCACATTTCCCTTAATATCTAAATTGATGGTTGCGGCTTGCTTTATTTTGCTTTTGGTCTCTATTTCCTCGCCGGCATTTTTCCACTCTTTTCCTCCGTCTACAGAGTATTCTAGTTGTAATTTGCCAGGTTTATCTGCTTTTGCGCCATAAGAGCTGTACCAGAAAATAACTTTAGAGGCACCATCGGTTAAATCAAAATTCATCTGCACATATGCTGGCTTTGTATTGTTGCCAACAAATCTCGCCGCATTTTTACCACTAGTTGGATGATCATTTGCAAAACTGTCAATCCTTGCACCGTAAAACCACCATTTTCCTGTAGTTAGTTCATTTGTTGCTTTTGCGTAGCCATCTGGCTTAATTTCCTGTCCTTCAAAACTCTCTGGAAATTTAGGATACAACATTCCTTTTTGTGCTTTTGCACTGTACAAACCTGCTGCAACCAGCAGAAACATCAATTTAATTTTTAAATTTTTCATTTCTTATATTTTTAATATCAATTTCGTTATTGTGGTGTCACAGTGCCACCCAAGCTAAGTGCATTTGTTAAAGTTGAAGCCGGTGTCCTTCCTATAGAGAAATTACCCGTGCTTGCATTTGTGAAACCCCAGCAATACATCCGTAAAGTGACTGTTTTTCCTGAAGGGATATTTTGGAGTTCCGGAGTTTCATATACATAATAGGGAGCTATGGGAATACCGTTTGTATTGGTATCTTCAAAAAGTACTTCTCCTGTCCAGGTCGTTTCCTTAAAATTCAGTCCATCTAAACTATAATACCACTGGAAATATTTGGCTCCCGCGGCAGTTCTTCTTAATATGGCATCAATTGCTGAAAGGGAAAATTTATATCCCGGTTTTACTGAAAACGATACCTGATAATAAGAATTCTGTGCAATGGCAAGTTCTTTGGTCGAAGTTACTATTGGGCCGAGTGAAGTGGAAGCGAAGCTTCTTACCAATCCTCCTGCTACCAGTCCGGCACCACGGCTTAAGATCCCCACATTTAAACCGACATCAACGCTGGTAGCTGAGGCCGTAGCCTCGTTGCCCGCAGCTGTGCTAAACTGCCAGCCCATCACTCCTTTATATTCGGGAATAACCACCGGAGCTCCTGCAGAATTTCGATAAATTGAAAAATCATCCATACTTAACCTGCCATTCTGATTACTCACACTTGAAGAACCAATCCCCTTTTTACCAAAGCGAAAACGTACCGGCCCTTTGATATCCATTAAAAAAGTGTATAGCTTCTTCACCTTACTGGTTGTAAGAATATCTTCTCCTATTTGCAACCAGCTGCCTCCAGCATTTCTAGAGTATTCTAACCGCCAGGTAGAACCTAAATCTGCCGCTGCACCATATGAACCTGCCCAAACTGTGACTTTAGTTGCACCATTTGGCAAATCATAATTCATGGTGCACCAGGAGTCTGATGCTGAATTCTGGTTCATCCGTAACGCATATACACCACTAACCGCAAGGTCGTTTGCTTCTTTATTTAAGCCCGTATTGGTTAGTGTATAACTACCGGTTGATAAGGCTCCTGTTTTTGTTGAGTACCCAGCGGCAGTAATTGCTGCATCTCCACCCTCAAAGTTTTCAGGAAAGCCACCATATAAAGCCCCGCTTTCATCACTAATGGAGGCCTCATTGATTAACCACAGTTGTGCTGCTAAATTTTCCGATACCATATTGTTAAGCCTAACTATACCCGTAAAAGAGGCATTAACAGCAACAGCTCTATTGGCAAAAGTAGCTGCAGGTTCAGTGTGCACCCTTCCCGTAGCACCTGATGGTTCTTTAACACTGACATCGCCGGATAAGGTGACCGCAGCAGAGGTATTGTCTACATTTGGAATTTTAATTAAAGTACTCTCAAATTTGGAAAGGTTTGCATTTAAGGTTGCCAAACTAAGCTCTGTAACGTCTGTAGATCGGTTATCCGCCACTTTAGTGATCCTACCGACATCTTCTACCATAATTTGCAAGGCACCCTGATTTCGGTTCATTTTTAGATCCTGCACAGACACGCTGATTGAATCACCCATTTTGTAAGGGACATCAACCCCTGCACCTAAATTCAGTTCTATGCCTCTGAGTTCTCCTCTGGTGGCTTGCTGAATAACTACAATGCCTTTTGGAATATTTCCAGCAGTAATATCAGAAATAACTACGCCTGTTATTTTTGTAGCACCAGTCATATTCGTTGTGTTCAGCACCACCTCTTCGTTTCGATAAATCTTCCTGACGTCAAGTAAAGCAATATAATCAGTCGGTATACCTTCAGCGGGATTGAGGTCTTCTTTTAAACATGCCGTAATCAGCAGTAAGAACAATACCAGCGCGGTTTGACCCACTGCAGGTAAGCTATATTTTAAATGTTTCATTTGCAAGTTCTAATTATTTTTGCCACCAAACTTTAGTTTTTAAATCATCAGGACCTTGGTTTGCTACTGCCTCCCGATAATTATTCCCATTTACTGATTGTACCAAAACAGGATAATATAACCTTGAAGGCATTTGCCCGTCATTGGCAAGGCCCGTTCCTGGTAATAAAGTAGGATGTCCGGTACGCCTGTATTCAAACCATTGCTCAAAATCAGTGTAAAACAGTGTAAAATATTTTTGTACCATAATCTGCTCCATTTTTTGATCTACACTTCCGGCTGCTTCCCAGGCAATCGCATCACTTGTTAAATAAGTACCGCTCATGGTTAAGCCCCAATGTTCAATCGCAGCCTTTACACCAAGGTCATAATACGTTTTTGCATCGCCGGGAATGTAACCTTTTAACGCAGCTTCTGACAATATGAATTGTAGTTCTGCATAATTCATAATGTTGCCTAGCCTTGGCTCCAGTATTAAATCCGGGTTGTAAGTAGAACGTGCCGGAGGAATTTGCCCTACCTGATAGCCACTCGGAATGCCTACATAATCGTTATCGTACCTTGTAGCCCATAAAGGAAGCCTTGGGTCACCAAATTCTTTTAAAGTATTTACAAAGAACTCGGCTAAAGATCCTGCAGAATTGTAATCTGTAGTGGTGAAACCTGCAAAAGGCGAACGCAAAGGGTAAGTTTCTCCGGTTAACCTTAAGATTGCAGATTCGGCATTACTGTTAAAAATAGGATAAAGGGCGGGATTGGTCACCACCTCATTGATTTTTTGAATCGGGCTCTTTCCGTTTGCAATAGCATCCGGTTTTGCAGAAACCCGCATCAATAACCTCAGGTACAGAGAATTTCCAAACTTACGCCACATATCTAACTCCAAAGTTGGCGTAGCTGCACTTCCATATAAAGCATCCAGCCCCTTTTGCTGTGTAGTTAATAACTGGGCCGCACTTAATCCGGTTAGCAGGGTATTGGCTTCCTCTAACTTTTTAAATATATCCTGATAGATATCTTTTTGAGCATCAAATTTTGGGGTAAGGATGTTATTTATTTTACCTTGATTGGCCTGAAAATAAGGCACATCACCATAGGTATCTGTAAGCAGTGAAGTTACCCACGCATCTAAAATACTGGCAATGGCCATATAGGCTTTAGACTGGCTGGCAACCACAGCAACATTGGTTTTGGCAATGTTGTACATGTCCAAAAAGTTGGTCTTTTGCAGGTACCAGTTGTTCCACATGTAATCTGATTCACTTGGACGGATGATATAGCGCTGAACTTCTATATAATTGCTACGCTGCACAAATACCTGCATCAATTCATTATTGAGGCGATGACTGCGGTTAATGTTTCGTTGCACTACATCATACAAGGCAGGATTAAGCAAACGCTCCGGTACTGCCACTGCAACACCATTTGGATTTTCGTTTAACTCCGCATAATTTTTTGTACATCCTCCCATCAGCAATGCGGATAAACAACAGGAAAGCAAGATGAATTTTTTCAATTTCATGATTTTCATATTAAAATCTTACGTTAAGGTTAACACCGATGGTCCTGGTTGCAGGAAACTGACCTACTTCAAATCCAGCCTGGATTAACCCGTTATTTACTGTTCCAAATTCCGGGTCAAATGAAGGCCAGTTACTAATGATAAAGAGGTCACGACCATAAATACCTATGCTGGCAGCTTGTAACTTTAACTTTTTAGTTAACCGTGGCAAAAAGGCGTAATCTAACCTTGCCTCTCTTAGCTTAATATAGTCTGTCTTAAACAGGTTGGCTTCCACGTTGTCAATTGTAAAATGCTCTGTATAGTAAGTAGAAATATCTGTAGCGGCCACATCATTTTTACGGTAGCTGCCGTCAGCATTTAAAATTACACCATCACCTATTATACCGTTATAACGTCCGGGAATGGTACTTTCGAGTTTACCCAATGTTGCATTTAAGGAATGGGTATGTGAGTAAGCCTTTGCACCAAACTGGGCATCAAACAATACATTAAACCTAAATTGTCTGTAACTAAATTGATTGCCTATTGAGGCCTTCCATTTTGGATATACATTGGTCAGCAGCCTCGAAGTCTGTATTTTAACAGGATAACCATTGGCATAAACAATTTGTCCGTCTGGAGAACGCTGGTAACCCAAACCATACATATCTCCCATACTACCCCCCACACGGGCCTCAATGGTACCTCTTGATCCCGGACCAGTTTGCAAGATTAAAGTTTCTACACTATCCGCAAGCGATAAGATTTTGTTCCTGTTAGCGGTAAAAGTGGTGGTGATGTTCCAATTAAAGCCTCTTTTGTTGTGCTTAATCGGAGCACCATTCATTGAGACCTCGATTCCCTTATTCTGAACCTCGCCAGAGTTCAAAACAGAAAAGCTGTATCCAGAGGCACGATCTATCGGAACCCTTAAAATCTGATCTTTGGTATTATTTTGATATACGGCAACGTCTGCGCCCAATCTTCCGTTAAAAAACCGGATGTCTGCTCCTAGTTCGATGCTTTTGGAACGTTCTGGTCTTAAGTTAGGATTGGCAATAACCGATGGGTTGGATAAACCAGAAGGAAAATTGCTTTCTGAATCATACACAAAGGATGTTAAATAAGGCGTTGTTCCCCCACTACCTACCTCTGCATAAGAGGCCCTTAATTTTAATAAGGAGAAATAGGATGGCAACGTAAGCTTATCAGACAATACCACACTCAAATTTTCAGAGTGATAAAAGAAGCCCTCAACTTTGCCGTCCGGCCTCACCAAAGTGCTTGTCCAATCTTCACGACCAGTTAAATCGAGGTATATAAAGTTATCGTAACCAATACTTGCCAATCCGTACAAACTGGAAACACCAAACCTGTTCTTAGTTACATAGGCGATTGGAACATCCATGCTGTTGGCGAAATTGAAAATATTAGGCGCAAATAAAGTTTCTGCCCGGATCTCGTCTTTGTTGTAAGTATTTTTTAAGGTACTTCCACCAAAAGAGAAGTTTGTTGTAAACTTTTCGGCAAAATCCTTTTTATAATTCAGTAAAAAATCTGCGTTTATTTCCTGAGTATAAATATTTTGTGTCCGGTACATCCCCTGTTTATAATTCTGGGTATCTTTTGGGCGCTGTTGCGAACGGGCATCATAACTCATATCCAGCGAGGTACGCAACATTAAACTTAAATTGCTTGTAAAATTATATAGTGCCTGTACATTTCCCGTAACAGAGTTACGGTTAGATTTATTCAGCATTACGTTGGTGATCAAGTATGGGTTATCCACCACACTTACAAAAGGACGGTTCTGCACCAGGCCTTCCTGCCCGGGGAGCCAGTAAGGATTAAACCAGGATAAATCTGCGTTAGGCACCTGCCTGATCATCCAATACATGATGGTTTGATTGTTGTATCCCATCGCTGGCAGGTTATCACTAGATTTATTGGTATAGGTTGCTTTTGCAGAAAGCTGCAGCTTAGGCGTTACTTTTTGTGTTAAACTCAGGGCAACAGAATTTCTTTCATAGCCAGTATTCGGGATAATCCAGCTATTTTGTACATTGGTGTAACCCAGGCGTGCAGAAGTTGCTTTTGTACCACCTTCCAGGGAAAGTGAATTGGTGAACGTTGCCCCTGTTTCAAAAAAGTCCTTCTTATTATCCGGGTAAGCGATCCATGGTGTTCTGTTTGCCCCTGTTGTAAATGTATTTGGATCATATTGAAAATACTCTTGTCCGTCAAATTTTGGCCCAAATGCGGCACTTGTGCTTCTGGTACTCGTACCGTCGGCACTGTTTCCATAAGAGTAGTAATCCTGTCCGCTTAAGCCTTGTCCATATTCGTTCTGATACTTTGGCCAGCGCGAAACCGATTCAAAAGAGGTATTGGAACTAAAACTTGCACCAATACCTTTTACTTTAGGATCAGCAAGTTTTGTGGTAATGATAATGGCCCCACCGGCACCTCTTGCTCCATATAATGCCGTAGCCCCCGGCCCTTTTAAAACAGATACACTTTCAATATCCGCCGGATTAATGTCATTAATGCTACTGCCATAATCTGTTGGCGAGTCATCACCCATATAGGCTGTTCCATTTCCGGTAGATGCACCGCTGGAATTGCTGATCACCACACCATCCAGTACAATAAGGGCCTCTGTAGTTCCTGACAAAGAATTTTCCCCTCTCAGGATAATGCGGTTAGAACCTGCCGGACCTCCATTAGAGCGCAACAGGTTTAGACCAGCCACTTTTCCGGATAATGCATCCGTCCAGTTGTTAGAAATTGCATTGGTCAGGTCGTCTCCCTTCAAAGTTGTAATGGAGTATCCTAATGCTTTTTCTTCTCTTTTTATCCCCAAAGCCGTTACCACAACCTCATTTAGTTTGGTATCTTCCAGCTCCAGCTTTAAATTAATTACTGAATTTGCGCCAACTTTTCTCTCCTGGCTTAAAAAACCCAAATAGCTAAAGGTTAACACTGCGTTTCCATTGGGTACAACTATTTTATAGTTTCCAGTCTTGTCTGTCAGTGTACCTACAGTACTATTTTTAACCCTTACACTTACCCCTTCAAAAGCATTATTCTGATCATTCAGGATCTTACCTCTGATTGTAAGTTCCTGTTTAACCGGAGCAGTTATCCTTTTCGAAATAATGATGTTTTTCTCTACAATTTTAAAATCGAGTTGCTTTCCCTCAAGGGTTATCCTCATTGCATCCTGTAAAGATGCCCCTGTAAGGTTAACAGATACCGTACCTGTGCCTTTAAGCATCTCAGCATTGTAGAAGATGTTATATCCACTTTGCTTTCTTATCGCTTTGAATACCTCTTCCAGCGATACCTGGCTTTTTTTAAATGTTATTTTCTGTGCAAAGGCTATGTTCAGTTGCAAGAAACTGAACACCAGCAATGCAACGGGTAGCTTTATCACTAATAATTTAGTAAATTTTTTATACATTTGAAATTAAGATTTTTAAATTAATTGTTAACAGCGGTTGATTTTAAACCTTAAGCTCAATAAGCATTAATCAGGGGCGCTTGGTACCGCTCCTGATTTACTTAAAAAGCCATCTTTATGCCCTAAGGCATCACAATGACCCTCCTTCCCTCTATTTTAAAATGTATTGCACCTGTTAATTCCAGGGTTTTAAGCAGTTTTTCGAAGCTCTCGAACCTGGAGATCGTTCCTCCAAAAGTCTTATTGGCCAAATCTCCTTTATATGTTACATCAATATCATACCACCTGGAGACTACTTTCATCACTGTTTTAATGTCCTCATTGTTAAACAAGAAGGTACCATTTTTCCAGGCTAATGCTTCTGTGGCATCTACATTTTGTACGCTGATCCTATTTGTACCATTAATAGCCCTGGCCTCCTGATCTGGTTTCAGCAAGGCCTGCTGACCATTTTTACTAACCTTAACTGAGCCTTCTACCAGAGTTGTCCGCACTTCCCGGTCGTCGGCATAAGCGCTTACATTAAAATGCGTGCCCAACACTTTAACTTCGGTTCCATTGGCTTCCACTATAAAAGGCATTTTGGCATTCTTGGCAACTTCAAAATAAACTTCCCCCGTAATTTTAACCCTGCGCTCTGTACCTGCAAATGCTACCGGGTAACTGATGCTTGATCCTGTGTTCAACCAAATGGCTGTTCCATCACTCAAAACAAGCTGATATTCTCCACCTTTAGGTGTGGTAATTTTATTTTGCATACTCAACTGCAAGTCATGACCAGCTGCACTGTGGTCTTTGTACAACAACTGCCCATTGTTTTGCTCCAGTCTGGCGTTACCCTGATGGGCCAGCGTCCCTTTGCCAGCATCCTGTAGTATCACTTCAGATCCATCCGACAATGTTAGCACTGCCTTTTTAACACCTGGTTTTATTTCTTTGGATGGAATAACCGTTTTTACATACCGCGTGCTCTCGGCAGAGCTGCCAAAATGAGGCCTATATACCAACAAAGCAGCACTCAACAGCAACACTAAAACTGCAGCATACTTTAGCAGGTTGTTCCATTTGTAAAAAGTGATAACCTTAGCTTCAGGTTTTAAGAAACGAGGGTGTTTGGAAATATTTTCAAAAACAGCTTCGCCGGGAACTTCCATTTCAGCATCTTCCGGCATGGCAGCCCAAAACTGCCGCATCAATTCCGTCAGTTCGGCATCCATTGAAGAACTGTTGCTGATGTATTCAGTGAGTTCTTCCAGCTCATCAGCACCAATATTATGACTGGTGTAAGCTTCGAGAAGGTATATTAAGCGTTTTTTAGATCTACTCATTTTCTTTACTATAGGTTATTTTCAACCCTATATAAAGAATACGTTTGAGTAATAAATGTGGACTAGTTAAAATAAAATATTTTTTAAAACAGCAAAAACAGCAGGAGCCCGTATACCACACCATGACGTTCAAACTGCGGGCGCAGTGTTTTCAAGGCTACAATAAGGTGATTTTTAACCGTATTTTTAGAAATGTTTAAGCGTTGTGCAATTTCTTCATAACTCAGGTCTTCCAGTTTACTGAGTTGAAATACGGCCTGCTGTTGCTTGGGTAACTTCGCAATGGCTGTTTCAGAAAAGCGCCTCAAATCAGACAACAGGATCTCGTTTTCCGTATGATTGTCTATTTCGGTATTCGTTTTTACAAGATTTGCTTTTAACTTATTTGCTGTCGCCATTTTTCTAAATGCATCCAGCACTTCCCTATGGCAAATGGTAAACAAATAGGGTTCAAAAGGAAGTTTTTCATTTAACTTTTCTATGTTCGCCCAAATGTTTAAAAAAGTATCCTGTAGTATTTCTTCGCTCTGTTCTTTGTTTTTAAGGTAGGAATAGGCATACTGATAAACTTTTCTGTGGTAGTGATTGTACACAGCTTTGAAAGCTATCTGATCCCTATTACGGCAACGCAATAACAAAGCAGCATCTACAGTTATTTTTACAGACATAGAAATATTTGGTTAGAGTATAACCCTTTCAGGTTATCACGATGCAATGTAATAGATAAAATTAAAATATTATAATTTTGCATGAACTTCTCCCCGCTTTTATGTGTTTCAAAGTTATCCTCCGAATATTGATTTAATGTTAAGCCAATACTAATTTTGTATAAGCACATGGTTTTACCAAACCTATTTAGTTATAAAACCCTCTTAGCCTTAAATAGCACTAAGATAATATTTACCTCTCGCGAATGATTCATGAGCAATTTAAAAAAGGAGACACAAACTGGAAAAATGTAGGTTTAAAAGAAGTATACCTCATCGGAATTCTTGAATTCATTATGGAAAATAACGTTTCAAGCCGATACCTGCATAAATAGTAATCCATGTTACCAGGCTGCGTCCGGCATGCGTATATACCATCAAGCAATCACGTTCGAATTACGTTCAGATCAACTTCGAGGTTGAAAGGCATTTAGGTTACTCAACCCTTACGCAACCTCGAAGTTGATTCAAGCCAATCCTTAAGATGGTATATACGCATGCCGAACGCATGTAATAAACAGAAGCCATTCATCACCACCTAAAACACCATTCCTAATATTTGTAAAACCAGATGGAGTATTTCATCAAAATACGGCCAAATTGGGCTTTACAATAGTTAAAGGCTCCATATCCCCTTCTTAAACAGGCTATAACTTTGGCCCCAGATACAGCAGCAAAAACTGTGTCTGTAACCAATGGGAAATTTAGGAAAAATCAAAAACATGCTGGCCGAGGCCATTACTTACCTTTTTATCGCGGTGTTTATTTACACCGCTACAGACAAATTTCTAAACCTTCAAAGTTTTGAAGGCTTTATGGTAAAAATGATCTTCATGCAGCCGGCTGGCAAGTATGTAGCCATCTTCATCCCCGCAATTGAGGTCTTTATTGTGCTTCTTTTAATATTTCCAAAAAGCAGGCTCAGAGGGCTTCAACTCACCCTCGGTTTAATGCTCCTGTTTACGGGATACCTGCTCTATATGAAAATTGCCGCAAAAATGCTTCCCTGCCATTGCGGAGGGGTAATTTCCAGTCTCAGTTGGACACAGCACATTTACCTGAACCTGGGCTTAGTTCTGCTGGCTGCTTATGCAATGAAACTTATAAATCACTATACACACAATTAATTTTTATCAAGATGAAAAATTCAAAATTAATGACTGGCCTACTGGTTGCTGGCCTGGCATGCACCCTTAGCGCATTTACCAATGTAAAAAAAGCGCCTGTTAAAACCAATATACTTAACCGCACTGTAGGATTTGACTACCTAGTTCAGAGAACAGCAGATCAATTTACGCAGGTAGATCCGAGTGACCCAGCAGCAATCCCAGATCCTGAATTTTGTGCCGCATCATCTGAAAGGCGTTGTATTTATCGGGTAACTACTTCTGGAAAAACCAATATACCGAGCTTGACTACATTATTGCAAAGTTACTATACAAGCGCGCAGATTGATGTCTATATTGCTAGTGGTTGGCTGACAGCTTACTCGCAAGGTGGAAATTCTATCTACTGGGACTAAATCCCTTTAACGGTCATTTTGTTGAATACCACTGATAGCTACTTCAGCAGGATAAATCGGAAAGACCCACCTGGCCTCATTAGGGGCCAGGGTGTAGGTCTTCCCATTTAAGGTTCTGGATAAGGAGATGCCTGCACCTTCTTTGTTTAAACGCTTCAAGTCAAACCACCTTAGCCCCCGCCAAACCAATTCTTTTCTTCTTTCCAGTAAAACTGCTGCCAATACCTCTGTATCCGAACTGCCCATTACGGGAATATACGCATCTGGATCTGAAAAGCGTTTAATCAGCAACTGGTTCAACTTGTCCAATGCCTCGCTATTTTTTTTCCTCCTTGCCAGGCATTCGGCTTTTATCAGGTAAACTTCATCAGTAGCCAAACCATAAAAAGGATATAAACTTGAGCTCCCAGCATAACCTCTTTTTTTATAATAGGTACCATCGCTTAATCTTGCAAAATAAGTTACAAGCCTTAAATCATCTTTGTGGTATAGCTTAATCAAATCATCACTAATGCGGGAACTCATTGCAGCATATGCTGCAATGAGTTCAGAGTATGAAACAGCACCTCCAGATACATAAATCAATTCCTCATTATTATTTACGGTAAATGGTGTAGCGCTCGTTTTGCTGATGGACCTGTAATCAGTCAACTTATCATACAAGGCTAGGCATTTATCGGCATTCACCTCTGCGTTTACATAATCTCTCTTATCAAGGTAAATTCTCGCCAATAGCGCATACACTGCTATTCTGGAAGGTCGGTTTAAATTTAAGGCTGGTCTTGCAGTGGGCAAAAGATTTTCGGCCTCGTTTAAATCTTTCAAAACCTGATCAAAACTCTGCTGTAAAGTAGCCCTTGGCTCAATATAATCTATGGCCGCAGTTAAACGCAGAGGAATCCCCAAATCTGTATTTGCGCTTGTCGCGTCATAAGCTTTCCCATAACATCGGGTCAATTCATAAAATGCATAGGCACGCATAAATAGGGCACTGCCCTTTAAAAACAAACCTTGTGTAGAACCCGCACTGTCTGATTTGGCCAATCCCTCCAAAACCGTATTCGCATAAAAAACCGCCGTATATTGACTGTTCCAGTCATTTTCTGCCCGTTCGCCCTGGTAAATGTCGCTGGCCCATATGTACGAATTGCGTTCCGTAGCCAATGGCAAGGCCTGCCAGGCTGCATCAGATAAAGTATAGTCGTCTGCAGCCATTTGCGGCAAGGCAATACCTATACTTGCCATGATACTACTGTTGTCCATTAGTTGCTGAAAATCTGTTAAAGTTTCGGGCACTTTGATCTGCGTACTGGGCTTTTTATCTAAAAAATCTGCCCGCTTACATGCTATCAGTCCTACACACAATAAGATTACCAACAATAGATTACGGTTCATTTTTATTTCCATGCTTTAAAATGCTGCTGATAAACCAAATGCAATGCTTCGTGTGGGCTTTAAGCCCAATGAAGCAGGATAGTCTGGATCATCATGGTATTTATTTGCCTTCCAAAGAATCCCTGCATTACCCACATAGGTAAAAATATTCAGGTCTTTAAGGTAAAGTTTAGGCCTGCTACCCAAGTGGTAAGCCAGCCTGATGTCTTGCAACCTGATGTGGTCTGCTTTTTCAATTAGCACTTCCGAATACTGATACAACTGGCCTCGGGCTGGATTTGATGGATAAATCAATGCCGGCACACTGGTAAATTGCTCATCGCCGGGTTGCTGCCATCTCCTTTCATAATCAGCCATTTGCGAAGTAGTACCTAAGCCATATAAAGTTCCATTATTTAAAGAATTTCGCCTGTAATAATAATTGAACTTAAACACAAGGTTAAAACTCAGATCAAATGCTTTGTAAACCATTGTATTTCGTAAACTTCCAAAATCCAGCGGTACTGCAGAACCATTGTATACCAGGTCATCATGATTTCTGGAATTTACAATGGCTGCATAATCCGTACTCGGCTGCCCGTTTAAAACGCCAATGGGATTGCCGGACCCGTTTAAACCCAGGTATTTAAAACTAAAGATTGAATAAAAAGAATAACCTTGTAAAGGACCTAAATAATTAGTCTGAACAATATCCAAATTTAATTCATTTGGAATGCGGTTATCCGTAACCTTGCTTTCAGTACGGGTATACATGAAGGTACTAAACCACTTTACTGCTCCGTTTGTATTGGTACTGTTTAAAACCACGTCCAAGCCTCTGGTAAAGGTAGCCCCGGCATTACCCATAAAGGTACTGATACCTGTTTGCCCGGCTATAGGGCTCCTGGCAATTAAATCCAAACCGTGTTTGGTCCAATATTCTGCAGTACCACTAAAGCGCTTGTTATTGGTCGAAAAATCTACAGCTGCATTCAAATTGCGGATCTTCTCCCAACGCAGTGAAGGATTTGGTGGGTTAAGAATACTTGATACGTATTGCCTATAAGAATTTAGCCCGGGCACCGCATTAATGGTAGAATAAGCAGATATGGTATTGTTAACATTTCCGGTATAGCCATAACTGCCCCTTAACTTTAGGGCCGGATCTGGCGCCCACAATAAACCAGTGCTCCATAAAGGCACTCCTTTTTCATTGGTGGCTAAACCAAAAATATTAGATTCATCTTTTCGGGCACTAAAGGTAAGCCCATATTTTTCCATAAAAATATAAGAGCCGTTAAAATAGTAGGATAAAAAGCGGTTATAGGTACCTGATAGATTATCCGCGGCCCCTGGTACACGGGCAGTTTGAGTTGGATCGTTAAACAGCGGAAAAGCGGTATTGTAATCTAACGAGTTGTTTAGGCTGGAACCACTGTTTTTTTGATATCCATAATATAAACCCAAACTACTTTCAAGCGTATTGTCCCTGATTTCATAACCTGCCAGTAAATTCAGGTTATGCCTGCTCCAGGTATGGGCATAATTGAACTGTAAGCGTGCATTTTGGGACATTAAATAACCATCTACCGTACTTGTAATGTTGGCCAATGGAATGGGATAACTTAGCACACCATTATTAGAATTTACCTGTGTATAGCGGTTAATTTCATTGCGTGTATAATAAGATTCCAACTCGTTCAGTACATAATTCTTGGTCCGTGTTTTTCCATAATTGTAATTTAAGGATGTAGTTAAACCTTCAATCACCTTATAGTCGAGCGCTAAATCTGCACGGTAATCTGCAATATCCGTCACTTGCTTACTGTAGTTATCGCGCTGTTCTTGCAGTGGCTTGTAAGTCCAATCCAGCAACCGGCCTCCGCCTGCAGTCGCTGCATAAGATAACCTGTAGGTATTTGCCAAAGCCAGGGGCTGACCATTTTCATCTGCATATTGCACATAAGGATATGGCAGGAAAGTTGCCACAGATATACCTGCAGATTGCCTAACTGGGGTATAACTTAGGGACGATGAAAATTCCAGGCGTTTTTTAAAAAAATACCAACTGTTATTTGCTTTAAAACTGAGCCTGCGGTAACCATTGTTGTGGCGGATCTCGGTGTTTTTATCGTAACCCACACCATAAAAGTATTTTCTTCGCTCGCTGCCTCCTGTTACATTGGCTGCATACTGCTGGTTTAAAGCAAAATTCCTGAAACCATATTTGGCAGCCTGCTCCCTACCGTCTATAGACTTTAACTGATTAAGCCTGGCCTCAGCATCAGTAACAGAAAGTGGGCCATCCCTTTGGGCCAGTAAAATTTCTACCGCGGGAGATAGCGCAGAACCGTTGCTGATGGCGGTATTGTAAACCCCTTTATCAAATAAAAACCGTTCTACCTCAATAAATTCTGATGAGCTGAGCCGCGGAATATAGTTTAAATCAGGCTTCCCGCTAAAATCAAATGAAGTGTTAAAACTAAATTTTGCAGGCATATTTAAAGCGCCTTTTTTTGTGGTAATCACAATTACACCATTCCCACTTCTGGAGCCCCAAATGGAAGCTGCGGCAGCATCCTTTAACACCGTAATATGCTCTACATCATTAGGATTAATGTTCGCATAATCTCCATCATAAGGAAAATTATCTAAAATAATCAGGGGGTTGCCATCAGAAAACAAGGTAGACCTGCCCCTGATTTCTATTTTGCTTCTGGGCGATACATTAAAACCACGGTTAAATTTTACGCCACTTGTTATTCCCTCTATCCGCTCCAAAACATCTGGATTTACATCTCTATTGACCAGTTTATTTTCCAACTGCACAAATGAACCTGTTACACGTTCTTTAGGTAAAAACTGGTAACCTGTAGCAACAATACTTACCTCGTTTAGCCTCCCTATCACCAAAGACAGCTCAATAGCGCCAAGGTCTGCTGTCGCCTCCAGCTCCCTGTTTTCATAGCCAGGGCAGGATATTTTGAGCCTCGCATTTTTGGCTACACCAGAAAGGGAGAAAAAGCCCCGCTCATTGGTCTGGACAGTCTTATTGCTCTGCAGGTCTTTCACAATTGCGTTTCCCAAGCCTTCAGCCCTATCGTCAATTACCCTTCCCTGGATAGTTTGGCCAGTAAAAATACTACTGATCCGCTCTACTAAAGATGGTTGTTTTTTATAGACCACTACAGTTTTATCTTCTATGCTATAGTTAAAGGGCAGTTCATCAAATACCACATCCAAAGCCTCAGGCAAGGGAAGGTTGCTGATGCTCAGATTCAGCTTTTTAACAGTAGCAACCTGGCTTCTTTCAAAAAAGAAATCGTACCCGCTTTGGCTGCGCAGCTCCTTTAAAACTTCTTCAAGGGTAATGTTATTTTTTTTTAGTGTGATATTCTGCGCAAAACTTCCTGCAGCACAAAGCAGCATCAGGGCACAAAATATTACGGCAAACAATCGCATAGTATCAAATCAGGATATAAAAGTAATACAATATTGTTACACTAACCTGATTACTATTTCAATTTTCAAACAATTACAATTCTTTTCAAAATTATGAGGGCTAAAGTCCTGTTTACTTATTTTTTATACTTTAAGAGCAGGCTGTTGCTAACCACGCTTACACTGCTCAGGGCCATTGCGGCCCCCGCCAGCATCGGGTTTAGCAAAAAACCATTAAGGGGGTACAATACACCAGCAGCCAATGGAATGCCAATTACATTGTATACAAAGGCCCAGAATAAATTCTGCCTTATGGTGGCTACAGTTTGCCTGGATAATTTTATAGCGGCAGGTATTTTATTGAGATCAGAAGAGATAATGGTCATTTTTGCCACGTCCATGGCAATGTCGCTTCCTCTGCCCATGGCAATGCTCACATCTGCCTGGGCCAACGCAGCGCTGTCGTTAATTCCGTCGCCCGCCATGGCTACCACCTTACCTTCAGCCTGCAATTGTTTAATAAAGGCCGCTTTTTGTTCGGGCATCATGCCGGCATGGTATTGAGAAATCCCTGTTTTGATTGCAATGGCGCGGGCGGTCTGCTCATTATCTCCCGTAAGCATATACACCAATATCCCGGCCCTTTGCAATTGCAGAACGGCTTCAGCAGACCCAGCTTTAACCTGATCGGCGATGGCCAGCACCGCTAAAGCACGAGTACCATCCGCAAACCAGATGACAGTTTTTGCCTCTGTAGCCCATTCTGAAGCTTTGTGAAGCAAGGCTTCCGGCAAATTAACCTGATGTGCCTCCAGTAATTTCTGATTGCCCGCATAATACCGTTTGCCATCCACGTTGGCACTTGCACCCATACCGGTAATGCTTTCAAAATTTAAAACAGATTGTGCTGTCACCGTGGCATAATGTTTTACAATAGCTTCGGCTAGCGGATGCTCAGATTGTAGCTCCAAACCTGCAAGCACTTGCTGATGGTACTCGCTCTCTGCCAGCCAAAAACTATCCGTTACTTCCGGGCGGCCCTCTGTAATGGTGCCTGTTTTATCGAGCACCAGTATATCAATTTTCTTCGCCAGCTCCAGGCTTAGGGCATCTTTGATCAAAATGCCGTTTTCAGCCGCCTTGCCAATCCCTACCATGAGGGCGGTTGGCGTAGCCAATCCCAATGCACATGGACAGGCAATGACCAAAACCGTTGCGAAAGCCATTAAACCCTGTGGAAAGCCCTGGCTTCCACCAAAAACCAACCATACCGCAAAAGTAATCAAGGCAATCAGCATTACCACAGGCACAAAAATACCCGCTATTTTATCTACCAGTTTTTGCACAGGTGCTTTACTTCCCTGGGCATCCTGCACCATTTTTATAATATGGGCCAGCAGGGTTTCTTCACCAACTTTTACCGCACTAAACTGAAAACTACTTTTCTGATTGATGGAACCGGCAAATACCCTATCGCCTTCCTTTCTTAAGACCGGAATAGACTCCCCGGTCAACATACTTTCATCCACAAAAGAGCTGCCTTTTAGAATCACCCCATCTACGGCAATCCGCTCGCCGGGTTTTACCAGGATCTCATCACCAACAGCTACTTCTTCAATGGGCTTTACCAACTGTTGGCCGTCCTGATCTATGACCACCACTGTTTTTGGTTGCAGACCCATCAATTTTTTAATGGCAGCAGAGGTATTTCCTTTTGCTTTTTCTTCCAGCAATTTGCCCAGCAATATAAAGGAGATGATTACTGCTGATGCCTCAAAATAAACATGGGCATGCAGGCCTCTGTTATGCCAAAATTGGGGATTAAGGGTATTGAATACACTAAAAACATAGGCAATTCCAGCACCCAGGGCCACTAGCGTATCCATATTTGCCGATTGATGTTTGGCCTGTTTCCATGCGTTTACAAAAAAGCCCTTACCAAACCAGGCCACAACTGGTGTGCTTAACATCCACATTATTTGGTTGGCATAAGGAATGTTCATAAAGAACATGCCGATGACCACTATGGGTATGGTAAAAATACCCGCCAGCAAGGTTTTTCTTTTCAGCTGGCTAAGTTTCAGCTGGCTTATTTCTTCCAGTTTTTCCGCTTCCTGCGCCTTATTTTCAATCAGCAGGTCATAGCCAGCTGCCTGTACGGCCTTTTGCAAAGTATCGGGATTGGTAAGCGCCGGAAGGTATTCTACCGATGCAGACGCCGAAGCATAGTTTACCGCAGCATTGAGCACCCCATTTTGTGCCTTTAAGGTACTTTCTACACTCGCTGCGCAAGACGCACAGCTCATGTCTAATACCGGAAAATTCTGAATTAATGCCCCTTGCGCTACGCCCATTTCTTTATCATTTTATAATCTGCTACAAAGATCAACATTAGAACAGAACTGGTATTACACAATTACCATTTTGATTTGTAAGATTCCTGCCCTATCATAGTATCTTTATAGTGAGCAGCTGAAGCTTTTGTTGATGATTTTTTAGCGGGAAAAACCTATGTTACCAATCAGTTGTCAGGGCTTGTAACCAAGCTTGAACAGGAGATTACCGATTTAGTTGCGCCCGGAAACTTATGACGTCAAAAAATGGCACATGTGTAATTCCAAACTATTTGCTTCAGTTTAGGGCTCTCCGGAGGGGCTAATTAATGGGCAGGGAAACATGAAACGTGGAGCCCTTTCCGAGCTCGCTTGTAACCCAAATTTGCCCTCCATGTGAACTTACGATCTTTGAAGCAATATACATCCCGATTCCCAAACCGGAAAGTTTACCAATTACGGCTGGTTCACGATAGAATTTATCAAATATCTTTTTGATACCTGACTCAGAAATTCCGATACCTTCATCCCTAATCATTATTTTCAGCGTATTTTCTGCTGGATCGCGTGTGGTCTGAATATAAATATTGGTTCCTTTCTCAGAATATTTTGCTGCATTGCTAACCAGATTAACAATAACCTGCTCCAAACGAAGCTCATCTATCGTCATCATGCAGCTATTACAAAGCTCGGTAACTAAATTATGTTCTGGAGTTAGGTGCTTCAAATCCTCTAGGGTTCTAAGCAAATAAGCATTAAAATCCAGACTCGTCATTTCATATTCCAAATTCCCAATTTCAATTTTTGCAGAATCTAAAAGTTGTAATGCCAGGGCAGCCAACTTTGAACACTGAGCATTCATACGCCTAACGTACTCCTGAACCTGCGCTAGAGACTTCATTTTCGACGATACCGCGATATCTCCATAAGCTTTTAAAATAGTAAGCGGCGATTTAAGTTCGTGGCTTGCGATGGAGATAAATTCCGATTTTAGATCATTTAAAATTTTAGCAGCCTTTAACTCTTCCTCTTGCAATTCCGCCTTTTGAGATAGTTCGTTTTTACTGATCTTAAGGGTTTCGTAAGGTGAAACGGGCAGGCTGTTCTCTATATAAGCAACAACCAACTGAATTTTTGATTTGTCGAGGTGTAACGATTTTGGAAGGCCGATTGAAAATTGAATGACATGACGATCATTGATCAAGTAAACGTCAAAGACAGGAACCAGCCTTTTAGCGAAATGAAACAGTTCCGGATCAATAGTGCTTTCCAATCCCGGATAAGTGACCTCGCAGATCAATTTAAATTTTCCTTTATCTTCGTTTATGCCAACACTTAATATTCCATTATCCGTGTGATCCGTCATCACTCTGGCTACTTCGGAGATCGCACTCGCAAAAGTACTTTTTGTAGACAGGCTCAGATGCAAAATTTCTGTGATTTTAAGAAACTTCTGACTGCAAAGGATGATATCCATTTCACTTTCCAAAGAAACTTCTGCAAGTTTTATCATAAATTTTGGGTTTTAATGATCACAACTGACATGTCATCTGTTTTACGCGCGAAATCTTTATAAATTGCTGCGGCAATAATTGTTGGGTCATATCTTAAAATCATAGGGTATTTGGAAATATCCCAGCGTGATTTTATCCCATCAGAACATAAAATAATAAATTTAAAGTCCCTGGCATTAACCTCCTGGCTTTTCATCGTATTTGGGATATTGTGCCCAATGATCCCGTTATATGACATGATGTTCCTCGAATCAACATTACCAACCAGTTTAGTAGAAATATTTCCTACTCCCAGAATTTCAATTTTGCGGCTTGCATTGTCATACACAACTACAGTTCCCACGCCGCCGCGGCTTCGTTTCAAGGGGTTGTGCATATAACGAATAATTTCTGCAGGATCATGATAAGGGCAAAGCTTAAATGCGTTGAAGCCTTCCATTACTGCCTGATGTGCCTCGGGCCCATGCCCCAGGCCATCCATAAGAAATAATTTAAAATAGCGTTCAGAACTTTTATACATACAGCCATCGCCACTTTCAATTTCAGAAGGTTTAGCCACCACGAGGCTTGTAACAACAATAGGATGTAAATCTTCTTTATATTCTTGTTTATGGAGGCGGGCGACCAGGACAGTGCCCCAACCCTTCTGCGAATAGATTCCAAAGAAATCTGACAAGCGTTTTATACTACCTAAGCCATGCCCCAGCGTATTTACAGAAGAAACTCCATCCAAAAGCATGTTTGGCAAATCAGTAAAACCAGGTCCATCATCGATACTGATAATTTCAATATATTGGTGCTTGCCCTGCCCCATTACACCACATAAAATCTCTGCACCAGAAGTATGCTTAAATATATTGGTGGTGATTTCGGCCACAATAATGTCCAGGTGAGCTAATTTTTTGTCATCAAAACCAGCTGTTAACGCCTGCTTATGTATACCTTTGCGCAACAAGGCATAGTAGCTCCTGTCCGTTGCGGGATAACTTACATAGTTTTCATTAACCATTACACCACTTTATAATAGAAACTGTAGTACCTACGCCTACCTCACTTTTTAATTCAAAAACATTGACCAGCCGCTTTGTTCCCGGGAGCCCTAAGCCAAGGCTCTTACCTGTGGAATAACCATCTTTCATAGCCAATTCTACATCCTGTATTCCGGGACCTTTATCTTTAAATATTAATCTTACTCCAGAGTTTCTCCCTTCGGAGACTATTTCGATAAAAACCTCTCCGCCATGGCCGTACTTTAGCATGTTCCGTACAAGTTCGCTAGCAGCTGTAATCAACTTGGTTTGATTTACAAGTCCCATTTTAATTTTTACGGCGCAATCTTTTACGCGATTTCTAAAAGGTACCACATCCTGATCCTTTTGAATCAGCATGGATTGTTTAGTTAAAACCGTAATCATCGCCTTCAGCTTCCTCCTGATCAGCGTCAAACTCGTCAAGATTTACTTTGGATTTCAATAAAATCATTCCTCTTTCCACGTTCAAAGCGGTATGAACCCCGGTTAGCGGTAAACCAAGTTCTATCAAAGTAATAGCCACTGCGGGCTGCATACCAACAACAACAGTCTCGGCATCAAGTATTTTTGACATACTCGCTATATTACCGATAATCCGTCCCATAAATGAATCAACTATGGAAACAACTGAGATGTCGATTAGTACTCCCTTAGCACCAGTTTTGCTAACCGTTTCTATAAGGTCTTCTTCAAGATTTAAAGCAAGCCTGTCATATAAATCAACCTGTATGGTAACCAATAAAAATGGCCCCATTCTTAATATAGGAATTTTTTCCATGGTCTATATAGGCCTAAGTGCTTGTTTTCTTACCTCAAGTTTTAAGGTTTGAAATGAAAATTTCAAAGCGTGAGCAAGAGATGCCTTAGTTATAATATTAGATAAATCAATACCCAGATGCACAATAGTTTGGGCGATTTCTGGTCTAATACCGCTGATCACACATTCAGCGCCCATTAAACGGGTTGCTGCAACGGTTTTCATTAAATGTTGTGCCACAAGTGAATCTACCGCGGGAACACCAGAAATATCCAGAATTGCAATACTGCTACCTGTTTCTACGATGGCCTCCAGTAAATTTTCCATCACAACCTGGGTACGGGCACTATCTAAAGTTCCGATAATTGGCAATGCAAGAATTCCGTCCCAAACCTTTATCACAGGAGTAGAAATCTCAGAAATTTCATCTGTTTGTCTGTTAATGACATCTTCTCTGCCTTGAATAAAAGTTTCAAAAGTGATGACACTAAAATTATCGAAAAGATTATTTATCTTTTTACTGGTATTGTAAAGACTGGAGGGATCACCGGAAAGTTTTGATTCCAGAACTTCCAGCAAGGTATTCTTTAGTCCATTGACAAAAGCACCGGTTTCTTTCGGCGTAAAGCCCAGTTTGGCCCGGCTCATTGATATCTGTGAGAGACATTCAACTACTTCATCAAAATCTGATGAACCAAAATTTTCAAAGTTTTCAATGGTCCATACTTTGAAAAGGGTGTCCAGAAGTTCTTCCGACTGCTCTTTTATTTCCTGACTGCTGATTAAGTCACCACTAAAGCTTTGCTTACTTAGTTGTGCAGAAATCCAGTTATCAAGGATTGACTGTTTTGATTCCTTTAATACGTCGATAATATTTATATTCATTTTTGCTATGTTGTGCAACAAATATAATTATAATCAGGCAGGAATCATGAATTCCAAAATAATACCGTATAAACATCAAATCACTTATTTGGACGAGAAGCTCTGTTTTATGCACTGCATATAAAAGTATATGGAAACCTTTAAAGATTAAGGATGTTGTAAAGGTTAAATAACAGATCATGAACAAAGATACAACTCCATACACCGAACATAAGACAACCAAGGACCAACCTTCTAAAGAAGAAGCCGCTGAACAATTAAAAGGTAGCGATGCTGATGTTGACAAGCAGGTAGGCTTTGACGATCAGCCTGATGACAATGAAAAACTGGAACAGCAAAAAGGCTCTGATGCAGATGTAGATCAGTAGATTTAAACTTTATCCAAAGCCTTTCTTTTTCCGGCGATGTGGTTTTTAAATTGGCTTGGCGTGATGCCGGTTACCTTTTTAAACTGATTGCTTAAATGGGCTACGCTTGAATAATGGAGTTCAAAAGCTATTTCACTCAAAGACTGCTCATTATAAGCCAATAATTCTTTTACTTTTTCTACTTTTTGCGCAATAAAATATTTCTCAATAGTAGTGCCTTCCAGCTCTGAAAAAAGGCTGGAAAGATGTTGATAATCTTGCTGAAGTTGTTCTGCCAGGTATTGCGATAAATTAACTTTTAATACCGTGTTGTGGTGGTGCACCAAATTGATAATGGAAGTTTTTACCTGCGCCACCAATCTTGTTTTCTTATCGTCTATCAATTCAAAACCTAGCTGCTCCAAGGCAAGTGCTAAGTTGGATTTTTGAAGGTGGGTTAAATCCTGATTTAAGGTTACTAATCCGAGTTCAACAGACATTGGCTGTAGTTCAAGTTCTGCTAATTCTGCCTTTACCACCAATATGCATCGGGCACAAACCATATTTTTAATGTACAGGGTTGTCATATTAACATGCAATTTAAACAAAAAACAGTAATTCCAATTTTTAGGTGCTGCGTTACCACAAATACTGGTATAATTTCTTATTTTCGTTTCTGCGCTAATCCTTTTGGGCTGAAAACGTTATGGACTATAATCACCATGGAATCATTAAAAACTGGAAGCTGCTGGCTGAAGGGGAAAAGCAAGGGCTCTATGAATGCTTTTCGCTTTTTTATGATGATTTGTACCGCTTTGGCATGTCGCTTTACAGGAATATAGAACTGATTAAAGAAAGTATCCAAAACCTGTTTATTGAACTTTGGAGCATCAGGCATAAACTGGGTGACGTAGATAACATCCAGCAGTACGTTTTTACCATTTACAAACGCATCATTTACAAAACCAATCAAAAAAACCTTTGCAAAGATGCCAGCAATGAATTGAACCTGGAAGAGGTTGCGCCAAAGTACGTAAGTACAGATTCTTATGAGGCCATTTTAATTGCCAGTCAGGAAGATGAGCATCTAAAAATGCGGTTGCTAAATGCCATCAGCAAATTGACACCCCGACAAAAAGAAATTGTACAAATGCGATTTTACGACTGTATGTCTTTTAAAGATATTGCACACAAAACGCAGCTCAGGGAACGCACTGTCTACAATACGCTTCATAATGCGGTGAACGTTTTGCGTGAAATCCTGATTTCTTTTTTAATGTTCCTGTTGTGCTGATCTTAAATCTTAAGCCTGATCCTGATTTTGGCCAGTAAGCCACAGAGGGCAACGATAAGCAGGGCGTAACAAAAAGACTTTGCTAATCCGACTGCCCCTGTTCGCAATACTGATGGCAGTTGGGGTAAATTAAATAAGCCGATCAAGGCGTAGTGCATATAGGGTAAAAGGTAACAGGTAAGTGTACTGGTGCCCGCCGGCTTAATGAAATTATACCATTTACGTTGCTGCAAAATTTCTGTAAGGTAAACCATCAGCCCAAAAGCTACAATAGTTATTGCTGAGCTTAGACTAACCCATGCCGGTGTTGCACGGATTTTGGAAAGCCCCCAGAGTGGAAAAGTGATATAACTAAAAATAACCAGTGCCAGGGTAAATGCGCTGATACTTAGCCAGAACTTCCAATTTTGTGCGGTAAACTTTCTATACACCAATGCCGTAATGATCCCCGCTAATGTTAAGGCTGGCATTGCTCCATTTTCTACAATCCACACATATTGCTGCAATTGATGCAGCCCCGAAAGCCAGCCCAGGTAATTGAAGGAATTGAAAGCCATAAAAAACACAAAAGCCAGTATTTGCACCAGCAAGCGGCCGGATGAAAACAGAAACACAGCGCTGGCGATAAAGTAAGCCCAGCCAATTAAGCCCAGAATCCCCCACCATTGTGGTTTCATGGCTAGTATGCCTGCATCTTTTCCATCGTAAAAAAACATGGCCATACCCACAAGAATCAGGATGCCTGTAGCTTTCAGGATTTTGCTTAATAAAGGTTTGTACTCCGTATAATCCAGCCAGACCAGAAAAAACCCAATGGTAACCAAAATTGTCCAGCAACCCTTGGATAATACGGCCGCTTCACTGTAACTGTCCATATTGACATGAAAAAAGCCCATAACCAGTAAGGCCAGGGTACGGGCTACGATGTGAAGAAAAATCTCCACATCAGTATCGCCCTTTTTCCTCCGGCTATCAATAGCATAAGGCACCGATAATCCTACAATAAATAAAAATGCGGGAAAAACCACATCTGCCAATCCCATATAGTTTGCTCCCCCCGGTGCATGTTCTAACCATTCCGGAATTTTGATAAGGCTCCACAAATCATTTACAAAGATCATCAGCACCATTACTATAGCCCTTAATGCGTCTATTGAAACCAGTCGCTGTGGTTTTATTACTTCAGCCAAAGCAACTATTTAAGTGTTTTGTAAATTGCAGCCATGAGTGAATTTGTCCCTTTTACATCGTAATCTCCTGCATATAAATAAGCTCCTTTATAGCCATTTGCTTTAATATAGGCAGTTTTTTGATCTACTAATGGAATCCCGTTAAAGTAAATACCGAAATCTGTGTTGATCATTTCCTTGTTATATGCCAATGGATCAATTGCCAGTATATCTTTATACTTGATGTAGCCATAAGAGCCCCAGCTCAGGTTATTGCCAGCCCCATCAATAGCCGTATACCGCAATCCGAAAGCAGGGATGCCGATAACAATTTTGCTTTTGTCTATTTTGTTTGCCCAGATGGCAGCGCAACTTTGCATATAGGCCAGACTTGATGCTTGTCCTCTTGGCGCACCAGGCCCTACAAAAGTACCCTCTTCAAAGGCATGCACATTTACCCAGTCTGCCACTGCAAGATTAGCATATTCCCAATGCATGTAATTTGTGGTTACGGTAGCCGTTACCAATGATCCTGCGGGCAAAGCTGCTTTAAGGGCGGTAATAAAGGGGCCAACCGATTGGGCATTGGCGGCAGAAATATTATAAAAGTCATTACTTAAATCTGTCATCATCACATCTACACCGTCCAGCCTATGGTTTATTACATATTCTGCAACTGTAGTAACCAGGGCAGCCCGTTTTGTAGCGTCACTGATTACGGCGCCAAACTCATTGCTGTTGTAGAGCGACCAGCCGTCTATGCCAGATAGGGTTCCTGATATACCCAATAAAACAGGTACATGTGCAATGTGCGCCCTTGCTACCAATTCATCCCCGGTCTGATTGAGGGTAGCTTTTGAAAAATCAACAGCACCGGATGCTGCAACCCTAAAGCCTTTATAGGTAACATGGGTAACGTTTGCAAAATCCACATCGGCCACGGTAGCATCTTCGGTAAGGTAAGCCATAGCAATATTGGTATAGGTTTTTGGCGTGTAAGTTGTTGGGCTTACCAATACATTAGAAATTCTGGTAGAAGTTTGTCCGTTATACGTAGCTTCCACTTTAACCTGATATTCGCCACCCGCTGTTGGTGTAAAGGTGTAAGTGGTATCTGTTGAAACCTCTACCCCATTTACCTTCCAGGAGATTTTGGCTTTCTCTATTGGTTTAGGTGAAAAGGTAAGGCCATTGTAAACTGCCGATGTACCCTGAAAAATGATACGCTTGGGGGAAATGAATACCCCATTGCCATCAATAATTCTAGGGTGAAAGTTATCATCTGTAGCTGCTTCTTGTCCCTTTTCGCAACCTGCAATTACAGCTGAGAGGAGAAAGGCAAGAATTAAATATTTTATGTGGTTCATATTACTAAGATTATAATGATGAATTAATTGCGTTTAATAGAGAATTATCTCCTGCGGCATCTCCCAGCAAATGCCAGATCATTACGCCGCCCATTTTTTTCTTAAGTGCAAAAGCTACCTTTTTCCTGATGGTAGGCAGGCCATTGTAAAAAAAAGTACCCTTGCCGGTTACTACCCAGAAATCTTCTTTTTCTGATCCGGGATAACTGGTTACCAGCTCGCTAAAATTGATGCTCTCCTGGATATTTGCGCCAAAGCCGTATCCATAAAAAGGAAGCCCTATTACCAACTTATCTGCAGGGATATGTCTGTTTACATTCCAATGTGCAAAATCTGATTCTGCATACTCATAAGGTGCATGTGGCCCCGGTTCGTCTTTTTTCCATGGCCCGGTTTTATCGTAAGACATGATATTGATCCAGTCAAACAAGGCCAGTGCTTTATCCGTATAGGCAGCAGAATTCCAGGTGGCCACGGCAATGGTCATTACCTTACCGTCTTTTTTAAGGCCGGCACTCAGCTCGGTTACAAAACCTTCAAAGTTTTCATTTACAAAATCACCTTCCAGATCTACATCTATACCATCCAGGTTATAGGCCTGGGCCAGTTGTAACAGGCCATCAACAAGTATTTTCCTGCTTTGTGGTTTAATCAGTTCCTTCAGGTGTCCCGGTGCATCTCCTCCTGCCAGAGCAGAGATAACCTTTACATTGTTTTCATGGGCCTTTTTTACCAGTTCCTGTAAGCCAGGAACAAATGCGAAAGTCCCTGCTGCATCTGGATTGATAAATGAAACATTTACGTGCGTGATTTTAGTAAATTCTATTTTAGGCAGGGCCGTTATCAAATCATTGGCGTATAAATAGCCAATGACCTTTAGTTTCTTCTTTTCAGCCGCTGTAACCTCAGGTTCAGTAGCAACCGCATCAGATTTACCACAGCCAGAGAGAAGTACGGATATCAAAAAAACCTTCAGCAGGCTAGTTGCAGGTATTCGATTGCTCATCATTTCTGTTATAATTTGTCCCACCATACTCTTCCGTTCCAGCTGTCTACACCACCCAATGCAGGAAGTACTTTTTCAAAATTAACCCGGTTTTGCTCTTCCTCTGTATAAGGATACTCAAATCGTCTTGGAATGGTTAAACTCTCTCCCGGCTCTTCTGCATTTGTACCCGGGGTTAAGACCGGAAAACCCGACCTTCTCCAATTAGCATAGGCCTCCGGGCCATTGAGGAACAAGGTGATCCAGAGCTGTGTATTGATCAGTTCCAGTTCTCTACCAGCAATGAGGGCATTTCCCTGAAGAAAAGCATTAATTTCTGTTGACGGAATTGTTGGCCCACCAGGAAAAAGGCTCAATTGCAGCATGGCAGCCTCAATACCTTTTTGATAATGACTGCTGGCTGTACCACCAAAAGTAGCACCAAATCTAAAGGTAGCTTCGGCCAGCAGCAATTCTACCTCAGCATAGGTTAAGTGCAAAAACGGCGCATTAAAGCGCAGTAAAAAATTGGCTGGCTGTGCTTTTTGATCGTTGTTTAAGGCAGAATATGCACCTACACCCGGAACAGTGATGGCTATGGCCGATTTAAAATCATCCCAGATGTAATTACCGGGATTGACACCAAAATATCCACCGGTTACTGCCAGCAAAGGCTCCGTAATGTCAATACGATTTAAAGGATTACCGCCCGGTAAGTCAACATAATTTTTCACCATGTACTTCATCCTCGGATCGTTGGTGCTATTAAGTTGGTTTAGAAATGGAGTTGTAAATCTGCCGGGCACTGCACCGCCGTTGAAAAAAGAGGCCGAAACGCCATTACCCTTAATATTTCCTTTCCCTACTTCTTCATAAGGATTTTGAATGTCTTCATGCACTGTTTTACAGATATCGGCATTGCTGGTAAATACGCCGGCATTAAAGGCAAGTTGTGCCTCTGTTTTTGCTTTTGTGGGATTGATCTTTACCAAACGCATGGCAAGGCGCAAATGCAGGGAATTGGCAAACTTTTTCCAGGCATTGATATCTCCGTTGTAAAAAATATCACCTTTTACAGCATCCCTGGCTGTATTTAATTGTACGGATGCTGCAGTAAGTTCTCTAAAAAAGCTGTCGTAAATTTCTGCCTGGGTATCAAATTTAGCTTTAATGCCCAAGCCGGCCTCGCTGTAGGGAATATCTCCGTACAAATCTGTCATCCTTGCAAAAGAGTAAACTTTCATAATGCGACATACTGCATTGAGGTTAGACTGTGCCGCCACATCTGTAGTTCTCTTTACGGCATCAATGATGTTTACCAGATCAGATCCATAAGAATCTTCCCACAGTACCCCCATTACATTAGGACTGTTAAAATAGATACCGCCCCACCTGTTGCTGTAAGAGCCGGCAATATGCTGTACCAAAGGCATAGTCATCATAAAACTTGTCCTCTCATTTACATTCAGATCTCCGGAGAATCGCAGTTGCGCAGTAGTTAACTGTACTGAGGGATCCATATTGGATGACCGGGTGGGATCTATGTTGGTATCTCCAAACTTTTTACAGGATGAAATGCTAAACAGGATGATTCCTGCTGCCAGCAACATTTTATATAAGTGTGTTTTCATTAGAATCTAAAATTAAGGTTGAAACCAAAACTGCGTCTGCCCGGTAAAGAGCCATACTCTACTCCTTGCCCGTTACCATTACTGTAATTGGAATCAGGATCTACATTGGGAACATTTTTATAAATAATGAATGGATTTCTAGCCACTAAGGCTACCTGTACATCTTTTACGCCCCATTTAGCCGTTAAAGTTTCGGGCAACCGATAGCTTAAGGTAAGTTGTCGCATTTTGATATAGGAGGCATCGTAGATAAAGGGACGGCCAACAGAGTTAGAAATATCGCCCAGTGCACCCCAATAAATTGAGGGATCAATAGCCCTTGTATTTTGGGTATAGATGGGGGTTCCATCTGTATTGGTTCCTGTTTGTATTACACCTTGTGGTACATAACCCCTGGTTAAACCTGATGCGGCCCATTGCGCAGGAGTTTGGCCTGCCGCCTGGCGGTCTTCTTCTGATTTAATCCATTCTGCCCTGCCTTCTAATGTACTAATGGAAGAACCATTGGCAGCAGCAAAATAATTGGTAAGCGATAAGAGGTCCGCACCATATTTAACATCCAAAACAGCCTCAAGTGAGAAGTTTTTATAAGTCATGGTACTGCTTAAACCGCCAGTCCAGTCGTAAATGCCCTTACCCATCACTGCCCTGTTGGTACTTAATAGGGGCTGCAGATCTACACTACTCAAAATAATATTCCCACTAGGATCTCGCTGGTAATCGTAGCCCAATAATGACCCATAAGAAGTTCCGGGCATGGCTACTACAGAAACCCCCATCCAACGAGCATCTGAAAGGGTTAAAAATGGTGTACCCTCTGCAAGAGATTCAACATTGTTTTGGTTTCTGGCAAAAGAGATGTTTAAACTCCAGTTAAAGTTTTTGGTAGCAATGGGTGTTGCGTTGAAAGCGATTTCTATTCCTTCGTTACTGATCACCCCAGCATTGATAATCTCGGCTTTATAACCCGAAGATGGGGGCGTAGGCACTATATTCAACTGATCTTTTGATTTGGAGTTGTAATAGGTAAGGTCGATCCCGATTCGGTTGTTGAAGAATTTAAGCTCTGTACCAAATTCATAAGATGAAGTTATGGTTGGTTTTAGGGTGCTGCTTGATTTTACATCGGTTGATAAACCACCAGTTGGCAATCCATTAAAAGACATTGAATTGCTTCTATAGTACTGATCAATTAAAAAGGGGTCTGTATCTGAAGCTACCTGCGCAACAGAGGCCCTGAATTTACCAAAAGACAGAATCTTCTTATCTAGCTTGAAGGCATCAGTAAATATAAATGCCGTACTTAAAGATGGGAACAACTTACTATTGTTCTGTTCTGGTAAAGTAGAAAACACATCCTGCCGAAGTGTTGCATCTGCATATAACCAGCCTTTGTAGCCAGCAGCCACAATTCCATAAACAGAGTTGATGCTTCGGCGATTGGCCACCGGGGTTACCGATTGCTGGGTGTAACTTGTGGGTATGTTTACATCAGTTACGGCCTGATTGGTAAACTGCATAACATTACCTGTTCTCCTGTTGCGCGTAATACTGCTACCTAACCGAGCTGAAAGATTTAAAGATGGCGTTAATTGTTTTTGCGCCGTCAGCAGGGCATCAGCTTCTATGGTATTGTATTTACTGTTGTTTTGATCAAGCGTGCCCGTTAATGCGCCAGGCGTAGTTTTTGGACTAAACTTTTCATAATTCACATAGGTTTGATCTGATGATGCCCTACCCTGCAAGCTTAACCAGGTTAAGATGTTATAATTTAACTGGGCAGAAGCAATTAAACGGTCTTTAGTGGTTTCGTTTTTCATCTCATTAATTACCCAATATGGATTTAACCTGTATTGGTTACCATTGTTCCAATCAAGGTAACTGCCATCGGCATTTTTGTATTCATTGGCAAAACGGGCCTGATCTACTGTATTGGCTAAAGACAAAAAGCTGTTACCAATGTTTGCAGGATCATCTGCCAGAGAAGGACGGTTATCCACTTTTTCATTCATGTAAAAAGCCCTGGCTTCTAAAGTGACCTTCTGGCCAAATTTGGAACTACCATTAAAAGTAAAGGAGTTTCTATTGATGCCACTTTCGGGTATAATATCCTTGTTAGTCAGATTGGCGGCAGAAAACCTGAAACTGGAATTTTCATTGCCGTTGGTAAAAGAAAGTGTATTGGTAAAGGTAGATCCGGTTTTAAAAAAACCATCAATGTTATTTTTCACATAGGCGTAGGGTACACGGGCACCTGTGCCGGTGATTACACTCAGATCTGGATCTATACGGGCACCAAAACTTTTGGTTAGCGTATTGTAATCCTGAATGGCCAGGGTATTGATGAGTTGTCGTGTACCTTGTCCATACAAAGACTGGTAGCCATCGTAACTGGTGAGCTGACTTTCTATGGATGAAGTGCTGTTGAACTCAATTCCAAGATCTGCTCCCTTACCACGTTTAGTGGTAATTAAAATAACCCCGTTAGCAGCTCTTGAGCCATATAAGGCAGATGCAGAAGCACCCTTAAGTACGTTGATGGTTTCAATATCATCTGGATTGATGGCCGAGATGGCATCGCCCATATCTACACCGGAGGCATACAAACCGCCGCCGGTGCCGCCATAATTAGAATTGTCAATTGGTATTCCATCTACAACATATAAAGGCTGGTTGTTTCCGGTTACAGAGGTGCTTCCCCTGATAATTACCCTGGAAGCAGCCGTTGGCCCACCAGCAGTTCCATTGATGATAAGACCGGGTACTTTACCCGCCAGGGAATTGATGACGTTAATTTCCCTGGCTTTTTTTAGGCCCTTGCCATCTACCGCAGCAACGGCATATCCTAAAGATCGTTCTTCTCTTTTGATACCCAAGGCTGTTACCACGGTTTCGTTGAGCTGATTAATTTCTTCCTTTAAAACAATGGTTACGCTTTTTTGCGCTTCATTTGCAAGGAGGGCCGCAGCCTGAAAGCCCAGCATTTTAAATCTGATCATATCGCCCTTACCCGCCTGGATAAAAAAGTCGCCCTGAGCATTGGTTGTAGTAGTTTTATCCGTCACCGTATTCAATACAATAACGCCAGGAATCCCTACCTTTTTTTCGTCTGTTACTTTTCCTGTTAGTACAAATTGCATAGGCTTAGTTACAGGAGGCGGCGTGTAAGACTGGATCATAATGGTTTTGCCATTGATCTGATACCTAATATTGATTTTAGTGGAAATTGCATTTAAAACCTCACTGAGCTTCTTATTTTCAATGCTTAGATCAATCTTTTCTTTAAGGTTGAGGTCTAAAGGATTGTAAGAAAAGTGCACTGCCGCTACGTTTTCTACTTCCTTAAATGCATTTAACACGGTGGTATTTTTCCAGTTAAAGGAATACAGCTTTTCTTTAGATTGGGCATATCCTGCGCAGCCCAGCATGAGTACAAAACACAAGCATGTTTTTTGCAGCAGGCCATAAAAGAAATACCAATTTGGTAAAGGTTTTTTCATATTGTTTAGGTTAGGTTTAGGTGGTTGGTTTTGGGTTATTTATAGAAACTGAACGTTACTTTTTCATTCTTGATTTTATAGGTAAAGTGATTGGAGAACCCGATAGCATCTAATACCCTGGTTAAACTTTCATTGTGAAATTCTCCGGTAAAGGCTATTGGGGTTTTGGGTTGATTGCTGGTGTTAATTTCTACGCCGTAAATGGTTTTAAGTACTGTTTTGATCTCTTTTAATGAGGCCATTGAAAAATGCAGGCTACGACTGTTCCAGTCTTCAATTTCCCTGAGGTTGAAAGTTGTTTTCAACATTTTTTCCTGCTTGCCGGCTACACTTACTTTTTCTCCTGGCAGCAACTGCAGCTTATTGGTAATTTGTTGTCCGTTTACCACACCAATGCTTACTTTACCAGTGGCCAGCATAACAGAAGTTTCTGGACTGTTGCTATAGTTATTGATTTTAAAAGACGTTCCTAATGCGGTAGTAGCTGTTTTACCAGCAATTACAATAAATGGCTTTTCTTTATTTTTGGCTACTTTAAAATGTGCTTCTCCATTTAACCAAAGTACACGGTTGTGCTGGTTGTAATCTGGTGCTACCCTAAGTTGCGATAATGCGTTAAGGATAATTTCGGTACCATCTGCAAGTGTTATGGTTTTACGTTCATCCAGTCCTGTTTTTATATGGCTACTGAATGTATTTTCCTGAAACAATGGAACCGTTGTGCTGTAGTCTGTTTGATTAAACCAGGCAAAAACACCAACACTGATTAAAATTACCGCAGCAGCATACCAAATTGCTTTTTGAAAGTACATCCTTCTAACTACAGGTATCTGAATGGTTTCGGTACGCTCTATCACTGCTTTTAACTTATACAGTTCTTGCTCTTTTACAGCAGGACTTGCAGCACCAGACAACAATAAAATTAATGTACGTGCCTCATTTACCTTTGTTAGCAGCTCCGGATATTCTTTTATGAGCTTTTCCCAATAAAGAATGTCCTCTTGTCGCTCATTTAGACAGTAATTCACAAAACTTTCTTCGGATAATAACCCTTCAACAGTATATAATAGATATTTCATGCGCAATATTGGTTGTTTTATACTGACAAGTGCAAAGAACTTTAGGTTTTTACCAAAGAATTTAAAATTATTTTTTCAATAGCTGTTTGAGAGCGAATATTAGTAGCTTTATAGCGAAATCTATCTATTTTATTGCCATGATACCTTCGATGCAAATTTCCTTGATTTTAGCCGATGACCACCCAATCGTTTTAGAGGGAATACAAGCGCATTTAAAAAAAGATTCCCGGTTTAATATTATAGCCGCTGTTAGTAACGGACTGGAATTATTACAATCGGAACAACTTTTAAGCACCGATCTTATTTTGATGGATTTAAATATGCCCGGTCTGGATGGGCTGAAGACGCTGGATGAACTAAAAGCCAGGGGCGTTAAGGCTAAAATCATTATTTTAACCAATTACCACTCTTCGGAATTGATTAAAGATTGCCGGTTAAAAGGTGCCAGCGGATATATGGTTAAATCGGACCAGCTTCCTCTTCTTGAGGAAACCATTTTAAAGGTAATGGCGGGCAAACAGATTTTTCCGACACTGGAAGAAAAGGAAGCCAATTCTAGCTTTTCCTTCTTTGACGACTTTTTAAAAAAATACAAGCTTACCAAGCGCGAAGTGGAGATCATCAGGCTGGTTTGCCAGAACTTAAAAACCAAGGCCATTGCAGACCGGCTCTACCTGTCTGAATTTACCATTCATACGCACCGCAAAAACATTATGCGGAAACTGGAAATTGGGGACTCTACGCTTGCCCTCTATGATTTTGCATTAAAAAACAACCTGATTGCCAACTAATTGTTCTTCAGAAGGCATTTCTGGATTATTTGACCAATAAATCTGGATAATCGGAAATGATCCCATCTACTTTCAAAGTCTTTAAACTTGTGATCTCTTTCTTTGAATTGACTGTCCAGGGGATAATTTTGATGCCCTGATCGTGACACTTTTGCACCAATGCCGCATCTACCATTTTATAAGCGGGACTGTAGATATAAGGCTTAAAACCCAAAAAGGCCATACTTTTTTCAAAAGTTTTAAGACCGTGGTTATCGTCAACAAGATAAGATACATGCACTTCAGGATACTTTTTATGGATGAGCTGTATGGTACGTACATCAAAAGACTGGATGACAACGTAAGGTAAAATCTCCTTACGAACCACAACATCCATTAGCAGTTTTACAAATTGTTCAGGCTCCGGATTAAATTTATTGTCGCCCGCTACATCACATTTTGTTTCGATGTTATAAAATGGCTGTTTTTTACCACTTACTTTTATGTATTGCTGTACGGAGTCAATCACATCTGCTAAAAGTGGGATATGGGATTTTATTTTTTCTTGTTTGGGGAACTTACTATAAAATTTGCTGCCTACGTCATATTTGCGCAGGTCAGCATATTTCATTTTGTACAAGATCAATTGTTCTGCTTCTTGTTGAGCAAATTCTTTTCCATCTGGACTTAGCGTAAATTGCGGGTTTAAGTAATCATCGTGCGAAAGCACCACCTTCCCATCAGCGGTAACATGGGTATCCATTTCTAAGGTGGTTACACCAAGATCAACTGCCCCCTTCATAGCAAGGATGGTATTCTCGGGCCATAAGCCTCTCCCACCGCGGTGTGCTTCTGTATCGAAGGCCGGAAATCCGGTTGCTACGGAGTGTTGCCGGATACTTTTAAAAGCCATTAATGTGATGAGGCCTAATCCCGCTATATGCGCTATAGATTTCATGTTATGCGTTTATTTCTGTTGTGTATTTTTCGCCAAAACGATCTGTTGCGGTTACTTTTATGGTTTTTACAGCGGCATCAAAATGCGCAATAAAAAGATGGTCTGTTTGTCGTGGCTCGGGAAAATGACGTCCTGCAGGCAACTCAGGTCCCTGGTACAAAGTTACAGACAAAGGATCTAATCCAACTTGATTTTCCATTTTGCCCATCGGTTTACCATCCAGGAAATATTCTACTTTCCATTCCGGGTCCCAGTTCCAAACGTTGGCAATTACACGAGTTTGGTTGGTTAATCTATCTGCGTACAATTTAATCTGGTGTTCTTTCGGGAAACCAGTGGATTTATAATACCATTTAAGTTTGTTGCCGTTTACTTCGTAAACAGCATAACCACGTGGTGTACCATCTTCACAAATTGGGCCTGTCCACCAGGCACCACACACGGTACCATGGTTGTGTTCAAAAATGCCGTTGGTAATGTTATTGGCATTATAGTGGGTATGACCAGACATGATGTGTACATTTTTAAACCCTTCTAAAACGGCGTAAAAGTCTTTGTTGTTCTTTACCTGATTGTACACCGGAATGTGAAGGTTAATGATCAGCAATTGATCTTTAGCTATATATTGAAGGTCTTTTGCCAGCCATGCCAGCTGTTCTTCAGATATGTAGCCATCGTAATTGCGCTCTGTACCCAAATACCTTACATTATCCAGCACTACATAATGTGCTTTTCCACGGTTAAAGGAATAATAAGTTGGGCCGTAATTTAATTTAAAGGTTTTGTCTGAGGTTTCATCTCCTCCCATACGGTAATCCATATCATGATTACCCAGTGCCTGGAAAAAAGGAATACCCATTTCGGCAACAGCTTCGTTATAATCGGGATACAATGCATGGTTGTCCCAGACAATGTCCCCAACACAAATACCGTGTACCAATGCGTCCTTACCCAGCGATTTTATCACATCAAGGGTATCCGGTACAGAAGTATCCATCATTTGTTTTACATCCTTTTTATTTTTAACCTGGGGATCTGCCCAAATGATGAAATTATGTTTATCGTCCTTTTTGTTTAAAGCTTTCAGCTTAAAGTCATACTGGTTTTTACTGCCAAGCACTTCGTATTGACGAACTACATTGTAGTCTGTTTTAAATTCGTAACCCGCGGGTGTACTCATGAATAAGCTTTCAGCTTTTTGATGCGGCGCAATGGAATAGTTACCGTTTGTATCTGTTAGGGCTACACTATAGCCGTCAGATATTACCACGTCTTTAATTCCTTTCCCGGATGCAGTAACCTTTCCCTTAATGGTTTCACCGTGTTTTAATTTAGCGAAAGCATCAGATTGGAGCGCAATAAATGCGCTCCCTGTGATGAGGCCTAAGCCTTGTATAAATGATCTTCTGTTCATTAGTAATATTAATTTATAGTGCGGGTTGCACCTTCCATTTCTTCAATTGACGATAAAGCTGAAGCTTTGGCGATTGTGACTGCACTATGGGTCCTTACGGTTGTCCATTTCTTTTGCGTTGCATCATACACACCACCCAGATAGCTAAACTTACTATCCTCTGGAACTACAAATCTAAATGTATTTGTGCCCTGTCCCACGAATGGCTGTGCTGTGGTTCCATTTAATCTTTTATATAGATCATTATCACAGACGCTGTATCCAACGCCATTTCCATATACATTTCCTCCCTGACCCGCATAAAATACACAATCAGATGGGGCGGTAGTTAGTTCAACAACGTTGGTAGCAAAAATCGCGATACCAGCAGTATTCCCACTGTTTGCTAAGAGATTAGCAGTTTTTGTTCCTATTCCATCATCACCATCATTATCATTGTAAAGCTTACTTACCACCCAATTCGCCTGGCTTATATCTGTTGAGGTTACTCCAGCTATTTGTTTATATCCGCCTACATAGAAGAATTTACCTTTTGCAACTGTGCCCCTTGTTATGTTGAATTTATAGGTACGCACACCGCCAGTATTCCAGCCATTGACAGGAAATGGATTTGTTGAGCCCGCATTATTAGTAGCATAAACTGTAAAGGGTTTTTGCCTAAAGTCCAAGTCCTGAGTTGCCATGAACTGAATGTATTCGTAATTGGCGTCTGTACCTGATGGATTAGCAAAGTATCCTGTTATAACAGCAGGATTTGGACCTAATGGAATGGATGCATCTACAGTAATACTGGTTGGGAAAAAATCCTTCTTCACACGTGGACAAATCTGAGGGAGACCTGTACTTGAAGATGGAATTATAATTCCTGTAATTTCAGCAGAATAAGGGAGGAATTCAGATTTAAAATTCGCGTTGGCACGCACATACATCTGCATATCACCTGATCCGTCATTGAATGTCTTTGAGCCTTCCACTTTCTCAATGCCAATATTAGGCTCAAAATTACAATTGTACATTGTCCCAAAGCAACCTTCAAAATTTCCGGGCTTACCCAGAACAGTGGCGGCTGACATTGGCGTCGAAAGTAATTTAACTCCAGACGCTACTTTTTTAACGTTTGAAGGAGAAACTCCGGTAATTTGCAAAACACCATCAGAACGCTTCAGTACGCTATTTTCTATAGTTATATGTACCGAATCACCTGGCACATAATCCGCAGCAGCAGCACCTATATTTATGGCAATACCCCTTAACGAATCAATACCACTACCTACCATTCTTAAGTTCTGGATAAACAGTAAACCTTCAGGCAAATTGTGTCCAGAATGATCAGAAGTAACCTGGCCGGCCACAACAGTGGCTTCCCCAGTTATATCTTTAGTTAAGGTAACATCAGCACCTTTATAAAGCTTTCGTAAATCCAAATTGGAAATATACGGACTCGGTGTACTTTTCAAATAATCGCTATCGCGTTTACACGCAGTTAATACAGCTACACAAGCTCCGAATACTAGTATATATTTGTTTAAAATCTGTTTCATCTTTTTATGATCTTGTGTTAAAGATTAGGGTTTCTGCCACCAAACCAGTGTGTTGATATCATCTGGACCTTGAACTGCTATTGCATTTTTATAACTGGTCGGATTTGTAGATTGGGTAACAAGTGGATAGTTTAACCTTGCGGGCATTTTACCTCCATTAGCTAAGCCTGTTCCCTTTGGTAAAATTGGATGCCCAGTACGTCTGTATTCAAACCACTGCTGAAAATCTACAAGAAACATGGCATAGTACTTTTGTATATGTATCATTTCCATTTTACTGTTGCTTCCTAAAGTGGTACTTTCCAGTGGCAAAGCAGCATTCCATGTTAAATTTGCATTAGTTACATAACTTATAAACTTAGCATCTGTGGGGCCGGTGAGATAAGTCGGCATCCAGTAATTGATTGCCTCAAACATTCCTTTGTAATAATAATTTTCAGCAGGGTTATTTATCCATCCTTTTGCTGCTGCCTCAGCTAGTATAAAATTCACCTCAGCACTGTTCATAATAATCCCTGTATTTTTATCAGTTTGCAAAGTTAATTTACTCTCTGCATCAGAATTAAAATGTGCTTGTATAACCATCCCTGAACCTGGTGCAGAACCACTTGGGATACCCACGTATCCGTCAGCACCTTTATCTATACCAAAGCGAGGTACACCACTAGTGCCTAGGGCTGGCAATACTCGGGGATCGTCCCATGCAACCAACTTACCTAAAAAGAAATCGCAAATGGGCATGCTTCTAAAATCAACCGCACGAATATTTACCATAAAAGGGGAGGAATAAACGGCAGTACTACTGTTAGTTCCATTCCATAAAATTTTTGCGGTCTGTGTATTATTTTCTATAATTGGATATTCAGCAGGATTTGTATCTATCATTTCCTTAATCTTAGCAATAACCGAAGCTGAAACTTCGGCCTTCCCAGATGCACGGAGCAATAAACGCAAATAAAGGGAGTTACCAAACCTTCTCCATTTGGTAAGATCTCCCTGATAAACCGGATCGCTGGTACCCACAATAGCCGTACCTGCTTTTAATAACTGATTAGCCTCTTCCAGCTTTTTAAACATATCAGCATAAATATCCTTTTGCTTGTCAAAAGCAGGCTCCATAACATCCACTTTGCCCATATTTGCTTCTGAATACGGAACGTCTCCATAAGTATCGGTCAATAATGAATATCCCCACGTTTGCGTGATAAGTGATATTGCCTGATAGGACTTATTTAACTTTTCAGGTTTACTTGCAATGGCATAGATGTCTTTAAGGTCCGTTAAATTTACATACCAGTTGTTCCAGGTATAATCAGCCCAGGTCCTTCTCACATCGTAACGAAAAACCCTACCTTCAGAATCATTTATCTCTACTGTAACCTGCATTAGCTGGTTATTAAAACTCCAATTCCGTGACATGTTAGCATTTAGGATATTAACAAGTGCGGGAGCCAATAATTGATGAGCCTCGCTACTTTTCTTACCCACGGGATCTATGTTAATCTCGGTAAAATCTTTCGTGCATGAAAGAGTTGATAAACCGAATACTATTAATAGCGTATGTAAAAATGTATTTCTATTCGTTTTCATAATTTATAAAATTAAATGCCGACTACTAAACGTACACCATATGTTCTGGTAGAGGGTAATTGCCCTGTTTCAAATCCCTGAACGATGTCTGATCCTGCCAGTGTACCGAACTCAGGATCGAAAGCCGGCCATGGAGACCAGATGAATAAATTACGACCATAAACACTCAGTGTAACCTTACTCATGCCCAACTTTTGGACAAATCTTTTATTAAGAGCATATCCAAGCGTCGCCTCTCTAAACTTGAGATAATCTGTTCTAAAAACACTTCCCTCTGCCTGACCACTTCCATATACAGATTCATAATATGCTGCGATATCAGTAGCAATTACATCATTTTTACGATAACTACCATCTGGGTTTTGCACCACACCATCGCCAATCACGCCATTATATCGTCCTGGTAAAGTAACTGTGTTTTTGCCTAACGACGCCATTCTGGAGAAAGTAAGTGAGTGTCCGATCGCCCCTAGCTGGGCATCAAACAAGGCATTGAAGCTAACTTGTTTATAAGTAAAGCCTGTACCAAAGCTAAACCTGAATTTAGGTGTAGTATTACCAAGATATAGTAATTCAGGGTTTTCAAGCGCCACACCGGTAATTGGATTATAGACAATTTGTCCATCTGGAGAACGCAGATAACCTCTTCCATACAAATCACCCATACTACCCCCTTCATTTGCTACCACCTGACCGCCTCCCAGCGCTCCTGTACGAAGCACTACAGAACTATCAGCCAGCTCCTTAATTTTATTTCTGTTGGCAGAGAAAGTAGCATAGGTTGTCCATGTAAAATTTCTGGATTTTATCGGTACCGCATTAACTGCCAGCTCCAAACCTTTATTATCTACCCTACCAATATTTACCACCTGAAAGTTGTATCCCGTGGATTTGTCTACAATTCTATTTAAAATCTGGTTTTTTGTGTTACCGGAATAAACTGCCAAATCAAAGTTCAACCGATTTTTAAACAATTTCAAATCTAATCCCAATTCAATTGTAGTAGTTATCAGGGGTTTTAAGTTTTCATTTGGCAATGACCTTGTATTATTTAAAGCACTATCTGGATAAATTCCATCTGCTGCAGACAAATAATTATATTCTGTTCTGTAAGGAACGGTACTACCGCTTCCTACCTGCGCAATTGAAGCTCTGAATTTAGCGAAACTAATGGCACGCGGAAGTTTCCAATAATCAGACGCCACGAAGGCTAAGCTGGCTGAAGGATAAAAAAATCCAACATTATCTGTCCTTTTTATGGTTGCCAAAGTACTATTCCAATCCTGACGGGCAGTAAGGTCTAAATATAAATAATTCTTAAAGCCAATTGAGCTTGCAGCATAAAAGCTGTTAATTCTATATCTGGCTGTGTCAGGTACATAAACCAGAGGATTTTGATTATTATCTAATCTATAGATATTTGGAATTACTAAACCATCTGCACGGGTTTCTATTTTATTATAGACATTTCGCATTTGGCTGCCACCTAAAGTTGTTGTAACCTGTAGGTCTTTGTTGATTTTTTTATCATATTTTAACATAAAATCAGCGTTCACTTCGTAAGAATTTATGTTTGCAATACGATAAGAGCCCTGCGCAAATTTATTACCAGAGGCATCCCACGGACGTTGAGTTTCGCGTATATCTTTGTTTAAGTCGATGGACGTGCGAGCCATAAGGCTTAATTCTTTAGTGAATTTATAGGTAGCCTGAACATTACCCAATAAACCATTTCTTCTTTGGGCATTTATATATTGCTCCGAAATTGCATAAGGACTTTCAGGATTGGTGGTGGTGAGGTTCAACAATTGCTGATACTCCTTACCAGGTACCCAGTAATTTCTATACCAATCTACATTTACATTGGGTTGCGCAAACATAAACCAGTACATCAATGATTGGTTACCGTATCCTGTAGCAGGTAGGTTATCACTATGTCTGTTACTATATTGAGCTTTTAAATTTATACTTAACTTTTTTGTGAGCTTAGTATTAGCATTTAAGGCAACACTCGTTCTGTCAAGACCTGTATTCGGTACAATCCACTCGTTACTTCCATGACTCGCAGATAAACGCATGCCTACCTTTTTGTACGTTCCATCCAAACTTATCGTATTGGTAGATTCGTAACCGGTGGTGAAAAATGCACTTATAGGATCTTCATAAGCCACCCAAGGTGTTCTATTGATACCTCTTGCTCTTGTTTCAGGATCATACTGATAATACATTCCGCCATTAGCAAACGACGGTCCCCAAGATGAACTGGTTCCATTTGTGCTTGGTCCGTCTACACCTGCACCATAAGAAAAATAGGAAACACCATAAGTACCAGTACCGAATTCCTGTTGTCTATCCGGCCCTCGGTTTACTTCCTCCCATGCATTGTTAGAGGTGAAAGTAATTCCTACTGTCTTCCTATCCTTAGTTGCAGATTTAGTGGTAATTACAATTGCTCCATTTGCACCTCTCTGCCCATACAAAGCAGATGCGGCGGGGCCTTTTAACACAGTTACATTTTCTATGTCATCGGGATTTAAATCGTTTAGTCCGCTACCAAAATCCGCAGGCATAATATCTCCAGATGTTCCATAAACACCTCCACCCGTAGCTGCAGTACGTCGAGAGCTACTTGAAGCCACCACGCCATCAATTACAATTAGTGCTTCATTGTCTCCTGTAAGGTTGTTCTCGCCACGCAGAATGATTTTGTTAGAACCTGCAGGTCCACCATTTCGAACAAGATTTAATCCTGCAACCTTACCGGACAAGGCATCTGTCCAGTTACTTGAAATTGCATTAGTTAATTGTGTACTGTCAATTTTTGTGATTGCATAGCCTAAAGAACGTTCTTCTCTTTTGATACCCAATGCTGTAACTACAACTTCATTCAAATCATTTGCATTGCCTTTCAATGTTGCATTTAAAGTTGTGGTTGCACCAAGATTTATCCTTACATTTTCTTTTCTGATACTTTCAAAAGAAATAAAGCTGATTTCTACAGTGTACACACCCGGAACAACGTTTAAAGTATAAGTACCATCATTAAGACATTGTGTGGCTACATTAAGTGAAGGGATTTTAACAGAAGCACCAGGAAGTGGCTGTCCATCTACATCAACAATTCTCCCTGATAATTTTCCTTTACCCTGGTTTTCAGGAACAATGATGATATTTTGATCTTTAGATTGCTTAACTATAAAAGAGGTGCCGCTTAAAAGCAGGTTTAATGTGGCCTGTACAGACCGCTCTGCCTTTGCAACTTTTACTATTCTCTTATCGTTTAATGTGGTATTGTTGTAACTGATGGACAAACCGCTCAGCTTTTCTATTTGCTGAAATGCTTCTTTAAGCATAATTCCGTCTGCACCAAAAGAGATTTTTCTACTAATTATTTGTGCCTGAGCCTCAAATGCAACAAAGGGCATTTGTAAAAGCAGCAGTATGGCTAAGAACCATAACTTTTTCATATATTTACCTAATTTATACTTATTCATTATTGAGTTTAAATACCTATTTCTAAGGCCTGGATTGTGACCAGCAATTCCAGGCTTCTTGTTTAAATTTTAAGTAGCCCTACTTCATAATCCTTCCTCCTTTTTGATCATTATCTGAGATAAAAATTTGATTTCCTTCCTGAGCATAAGCTAAACCAGAAAGCTTGATAATATTAGAAAGAACTTCGTTGATTGATATATTATTGAATTTGGCAGTTAACCTGTTGTTTCCAAGTTCTGGATCTGTAAATTCAATTTTTACCCCGTAATGGCGCTCGAGGGAACGTGCAATATCCTTTAAAGAGGTATTGTAAAACACAAAATGGTTGACTCTCCAGGATGCGATAGCTGAAGCATCTATTTTGCTAAAGGTATAAAGCCCTGTTGTGGTATTGATGTCCATCTGTTCATTTGGCAACAAAAACTTGATTAGCCCATGTTTTCCTGCTCCGGCCGATAGCACGCCAACTTTACCCGTTTTAACGCTTACTGCCACTTTATGTTCAGTAGCAAATGCTTTGATATTAAATGAGGTACCTAACACCACCGTTTCAATTGTTCCGCTTTTAACCACAAAAGGTCTTTTTGTTAGATGCACCACATCAAAAAAGGCTTCGCCATCAAGATAAATGAACCGCTTTTTGCCCAAAAAGTTTTTCGCATACCTGATGCGGCTTCCTCCAGCCAAATCTACAATAGAGTTGTCTGGCAAAACTACTTTAGAATGCTGTCCTTCAGGGTTACTGATTTCTGCATATTCTACAGTTACAGGTGCCTTTTTAAAAATCTCTTTATACCCAAAAAATCCGGATGTGCCAACAATTAAGCAGATGGCAGCATAAGCCAGCCATTGGATTTTTTGAATTAACTTTTTAACGGGTTTTTGTTCTCTTTTTACATGGGCAGCTACACGTGCCCAACTTTTTTCTATTTGCTCAGGTTGCTGAAAGCATAATTTCGAAGCCTCCAGGATTTTTATAGTTTCACTAAACTGCTCAAGATTTTCAAAACTTTCTTCAATCCATTCCTGCAATTCAGTTAAACCATCATCACTGATCGTTTTCTCAAAATATTCAACTATTAACCTGTAACTTTTATCTTCCATTTAATCTGCGTCTATAACTAAAGACAGATTTATGCAGCCAGATACGTAGCGAAGTTTGTTAAGGTTACATTAAGAAAACTTTAACTGCCAATATTAAAACTATTGGAATCTTTCAGCAACAAACGAAGCTGTTTGATGGACTGATATAAAGTGGTTTCTACCGTACGGACAGAAATTCCTAAGATCTCGGAAATTTTATGCTTATCGAGGTTATCGATACGGCTCATCAGTAGAACCTCCTTTTGACGGAGAGGAAGGGTGTCAATTACAGCGACAATACGTTTATAAGATTCCCTGCCAGATAGAATTTTAAATGGGGTTTCTTCATCTTGAAAAAGATGCTGTTGCAATTCAAGATCTTCGATGGAATCTACAGGGGCCCTTTTCTTTTGATTGTAATTGAGTGACAAGTTCTTTGCCGAAACAAACAGGTAATTCTTTAATTTTAAAATGGAAGCGTCGTAACGACTGTCCCAAAGTTTAATAAAAAGATCTGCAATAATTTCCTCAGCAATTTCATGATCTTTGGTATATAGAGAACAAAAATGGCATAAGGATTTGTAGTAGCGCTTAAATAGTGTTTCAAGAGCTACAGGATCATTTTGTCGTAAAAGATCTGTTAATGCTTCATCTGTAAGTTCAGGATACATACTTAATTCCGTGTTTGGCACAAAATTAAACAGTCAACATTAAGCCAATGTTAAATTAATGAGAGGTATTAAAGTATTTCTGTAACAGTTTTGCCGTTTTTTCTGAGGCGCCGGGCGCACCCATTTTTTGAGAAAGTACAGCATAATCTTCCAGCATTTGCTTACGCTCAGGGCCATCTACTATTGCTTTAAGCTCTGTTCTGATTTTATCTTTTGTGCAATCCTCCTGAATCAGTTCTGTGACCACCTTACGGTCCATAATCAAATTTACTAATGATATAAACCTGATGTTCACCAGCATTCTCGCAATCGCAATGGAGATTTTGCCGCCTTTGTACACTACCACCTGCGGCACATGAAACAGCGCAGTTTCTAATGTGGCCGTTCCTGAAGCGACTACAGCTGCCTTGGCTTCGTTCAACAAGTCATAAGTCTGTCCAAAGATCAGCTTCACAGCTGCACCAGCAAAAAACTGTTCATAGTATGCTGCTGTAAAACCCGGGGCAGCAGCAACTACAAATTGCTGATCTGGAAATTCAGACACCACACTAAGCATCGCCGGCAATAAACGTTCAATTTCCTGCTTACGACTTCCGGGCAGCAAAGCGATCAACTCTGTCTTCCCCAGTTGGTTCTGAATCCGAAAATCAGCGTTGGGTGAAAACAATGTTTTTTCGTCCAGCAGAGGATTGCCTACATAATCTACCTCCATCCCCCATTTTTTATAAAAATCAACTTCAAAAGGCAGGATACAGAACATTCTATCTACGACTTTTTTAATTTTAAGGACACGTTTTTGGTTCCATGCCCATACTTTAGGCGAGATGTAATATGCGACCTTAATCCCATTGGCTTTCGCAAATTCTGCAATCCTTAAATTGAAACCGGGAAAATCAATTAACACCAGCACATCGGGTCGGTTGGCCAGAATATCTGCCTTACAACGTTTCATGTTTTGCAGAATTGTTGGCAGGTTCAAGATGACCTCAGTAAACCCCATAAAGGCCATTTCTGCATAATGCTTAACCAGTTTTCCACCTTCTGCCTGCATTTTATCACCCCCGTAATACCTAAAAGTGGCTTGTGGATCTTCTACTTTTAGTGCACGCATCAAGTTAGCTCCATGTAGATCCCCAGATGCTTCGCCAGCAATCAGGTAATAGTTCATGATTGTGAAACTTTATAAAAAAAGAAAGCGAAAGCCCACAGAAACGTTACGCTGAGAATTCCACGACCTGCATTTTCTTTATTTTCTTTAAAAAACAGCTTTAACAGTACCGCATTTACGCCAATGCAACCAATCAACAATAAATCTGCTTTGGCAAGATAAGCAACCTGATGCATTACAAACCAGGTAATACCCACCAGCACACCCGGAACGGCCAATCCTATTGCCATTCCCATCCAAACTGTATCTTTTACTTTACTTAACATCAAATGTCCATGAATTTAATACCGGAATAGCATGGTGAGCGGTTAGATCAAACTGAACTGGAACTACAGAAACAAAACCATGTTCCAGTGCCCATACGTCCGTATCCTCTCCTTTATCATTGTTTTGAAATACGCCTGTTAACCAGTAATACGGTCTGTTGTAAGGATCTTTACGCTCGTCAAACTCTTCTGCCCATTTGGCATTGGCTTGCCTGCATACTTTAATCCCTTTTAAATCTGCACCTTTCGGGAAATTTACATTTAGCAGAGTTGCTTGCGGCAATCCATTGGCCAGTACTTCTTCACAAATTACTTTTATAAATTTCTTGCTATGACTAAAATCTGCCGTTTCTGAAAAATCATCTAATGAGAAACCTATGGAAGGGATGCCTTCAATAGCACCTTCAACCGCGGCAGACATGGTTCCTGAATAAATTACATTGATGGAATTGTTTAAACCATGGTTGATCCCCGACACGCAAAGATCTGGCTTTTTGCCTTTAAATATTTTATTTACGGCCAGCTTTACGCAATCTACCGGTGTACCAGAGCATTTGTACATTTCTACACCTTCGTATAAATCTACCTTATCAAACCTTAAGGGTTTACCAATGGTAATGGCATGCCCCATGCCAGATTGTGGTCCGTCTGGCGCTACTACAACAACGTTACCCAATTCACGTACTACTTCAATCAGGTTCTTTATTCCCGGTGCCGTAATACCATCATCGTTTACTACTAAAATATTAGGTTTTGCCTGTTGTTTTGTCATGACTTATTGCTTTGTAATGAATGGTAAAAGTACAAGAAATCAGGATTAAATTCACGAATAATCCAATTTCAATCTATATTTGAGATTCTAACTTACTAACTGATGAATAAAAGACTTTTAGCCCTGATTTGCTTTTTAATCCTGGGCTCCAGCTTAATGGCCCAAACCGGCTACCAATGGAAAACCGCGACATCCGGAGGGTATACCTATAAGTATGTAACCAACGACCCAACAAAAGCGAGGTTTTATACGCTAAAGAATGGCCTCACGGTGATCCTCTCGCAAAATAATAAAGCGCCAAATATCGAATACAGGATGACGGTGAGAGCGGGTAGCAATGAAGACCCTGCTGACCATACTGGCCTGGCGCATTACCTGGAGCATCTATTGTTTAAAGGAACAGATAAATTTGGCACAACAAATTACGCGAAGGAAAAACCTTACCTGGATAAAATACAAGCCCTGTACGAAACCTATAACAAAACTACAGATGCTGTAAAGCGCAAAGAGATCTATGCGCAGATTGACAAACTTTCTGGTGAAGCTTCCAACATCTCTATTGCCAATGAATACGATAAGATGATGAAAGTTTTAGGTGGACAATCTACCAATGCCCATACTTCTGTAGAAGAAACGGTTTACAATGAGGATTTGCCCTCAAATGCCATAGATCCGTTTTTGGCCCTGCAAGCAGAGCGTTTCCGCAAACCGATACTGAGGATTTTCCATACTGAGCTGGAAGCGGTTTATGAAGAAAAAAACCGCGGATTGGATAACGATGACAGTAAAATGTACGAGGCGATGTCAAGCCGCCTTTTCCCTACCCATAATTATGGTCAGCAAACCACCATCGGAACCATTGCTCATTTAAAAAACCCATCGCTGGTAGCCATTCAAAAATATTACGACACGTATTACGTACCCAATAATATGGCCGTTATTATGTCTGGCGATTTTAACCCGGATGAGCTGATAAAGAAAATTGACAAAGCTTTTGCGTACATGAAAAGCAAACCTGTTGTATTGTACAAACCTGCTCCTGAAAAACCATTAACGGCTATTCAAACCGTTGATATCAATGGGCCCACGGCAGAAAAACTACAAATCTTTTATCGTGGTTATGCAGAGAATTCCAATCAAAGTTTGTTGCTTGACCTTATTGGAAGTATCCTCTCAAATGGAAAAGCTGGCCTGATAGACATCAATTTAAACACGGCACAAAAAGTATTGTCGGCCGGTGCAGGTTACGAGCAAATGAAAGACTATGGAATTTTCTACCTGTCTGCCCAGCCTAAGCAGGGACAAACTTTGGAACAGGCAAAGGCCTTGTTAATGGAACAAATTTCATTGCTTAAAAACGGTGACTTCGATGAAAGCTTGATTAAAGCCACGGTAGCCAACAGCAAGTTGGGTTTATTGCAGGCTTTTGATGAAAACAGTTACCGTGTAGATGCACTGATGAGCGAATTTGTTTTAAACCGTGGCAGCAAATGGAACCAATCTTTAAATGGCCCGGATGCAATGGCTAAAATCACCAAAAAGCAGGTAGTAGATTTTGCAAACCAGTTTTTTAAAGACAATTATGTAGTGGGTTATAAACATAAGGCTGAAGATAAAAATGTATTGAAGGTTGAAAAGCCTTTGATTACACCAATCAATCCTAATGTTGATGCAACTTCTGCCTTTACCCAAGGTATCATTGATGCTAAACTGAAGGCGGTGAGTCCTAAATTTTTAGATTATAAGAAAGACCTTACTTTTGGAAAGGTGGGCATAGCTGATGTAATTAGTGTTAAAAACACAGATAATAGTATTTTCCGCCTATCGTACAAATTTGACATGGGTGCTTACAATTATAAACTTTTACCTTATGCTGCCCAATACCTGCCTTTCTTAAGTACTGATAAATATACCGCAGAAGAAATTAGCAAGGCTTTTTACAACATTGCCTGTACCTATAGCATGAATGTTGGGAATGAAGTGGTAACCATTAACATTAGTGGATTACAGGAGAACTTTGATAAAGCGGTTAGTTTAACGGAGCACATTTTCGCGAATTGTAAAGCCAATGAATCTGCCTTAAAAGAATTAAAAAGCAGCATCTTAAAAGCCAGACAAAATAATAAAACCAATAAAAAAGCAATTTTAGGTGGCTTGGTGAGTTATGCAAGATATGGTGCGGTTAACCCAACAAATACCGTATTGAGTAATGATGAGATCAATAACATGAATACCCAGGAGTTGCTTTATATTTTACACAACATTAATAATTACAAGCATACCATCACCTATTACGGTCCAAAATCAGCAACTGACTTTACCACTGAAATGAGCAAACTGCATCCTTTACCAAGTGCCTTTACTCCTGCAGCTAATCCGGTAAAATTCAATTACGCCGCAACTACCGCAAATCAAGTGTATTTTGCAGACTACGATATGGTACAATCTGAAATCAATTGGGTACGCAATGATGGCTTGTATAATGCAGCTGATGCCGGCAATGTAGAACTCTTTAACAGCTATTTTGGTGGCGGTATGGGTTCTATTGTGTTCCAGACGCTTCGCGAGTCTAAAGCCTTAGCTTACTCCACTTATGCTTATTATTCTTCACCAGATCAAAAAGAGAAAGAGAATGCTATTGTTGCCTACATTGGCAGTCAGGCAGATAAAATGAATGAGGCAGTTGCGGGTATGAATGAATTGCTAACAACGTTACCACAAATTGACAAGGCTTTTTATGCATCAAAAAGCAATGCCCTGAATACCATAGAAACCAACAGGATTATCAAAGATGACATCATTAAAAGCTATTTTGCAGATCAAAAACTAGGCTTTGACCATGACTCGAGGATTGATACCTATAACAGTTTAAAAACTTTGACTTATGCTGATGTGAAGGCTTTCCATGCCAATCATATTGCAGGGAAAACGTACAATTACTGTATTGTAGCATCAGAAAACAAAGTAAAAATGGACGATATGCAGAAATTTGGCCCTGTTACCAAACTGAGCTTAGAACAGATATTTGGGTATTAACACCAGAAAATAAGCACTTGCTTTTAAACGCTAAGAGGGAGTTCATCGTTAATGATGAACTCCCTCTTTTGTTGTTTGTAAAGGCAATTTTATAATTTAGCTTCCAGTTCTTTTGCACTGGTATATTTAGCAGTTCCGCGGGGAACCTTGCTAAGCCATAGCTTGCATTCTTTATGCTTACGCTCTTTTAAATAACTCATCGCAACGTAATAGGCTGCGTCAAATTTGAAAGCCGAATCGCCTGCATACAATTCTTCAAGCACTTTTCTCGCATTGTCTCCTTTATTGTTCTCAATCAGCGTAAGCCCATAATAAAATGAAGAGATGCTATTTTCCGGATTCAGTTCGTAATAAACGGACAGTAATTTTTCTGCTTCTATATATTTTTTATCGTTGTAAAGATTTGCTGCTTTTTCCAATACAGTTTGCTGCCCAGCACCGCGTTCTGCAACTGACATAGTGGTTTTTCCATACTGTTCGTACAGACTTTTTTGCCAGGGTGCATAAACCATTAATCCAATGAGCAAAACCGCAGCTATACCAGCCAGTTGCACCCAAAGCCTGTGTATTCTTCCAGTGGATTTTACAGCAACAATTTCTTCATTAAAATACCTGACATTCAGCTCTGATAGCGTTGCTTTCAAATCGTCCACACCCTGATCTGGAGAGAGATGCCGGGACAAAGCTTTAAAAGCGGACTTGTATTGTTCTATATACTCTCTAAGCTCTGGATCCTGCTCCAGAAGGGATTCAAATTCCTGTTTTTCATCCAGGCTCATTTCGCCATCAGCATACCTGGATGCTTGTAGAATGATTTCGTTGTCCATCTTTTTGTAGTTTTATGATTGAACCAATTTTATTAAGGAGGCCATACATTCTGATTTCTTCTTTCTTAAATAACCATAAGTAACGCCCATTTGTTCGGCAATTTTCTCCTGCGCTTCGCCTTGCATACTCCACCGTATCACCTCTTTACAGCGTTGTCCGAGTTTTTCAAAGGCAGTATAGAAAAGTTCACTTTGTTCCTTTTGCTTTTCCAGGTCTTCCGCAAGTGCAAATGCATCATCACCAACTGTAAATACATCTTCCTCCATATTTGTTACCGGTATTAAAGATCTTTTTTTCAGTTCGTTCATCCATTTACGTTTACATACCATAAAAAGAAAGGCATTAAAGGGGCAGCTAAGCTGAAGGTCTTTATTTTTTGCCTGGTGGTAGATATCAATTAATGATTCCTGAAAGATATCTGCCGCATCGGCCGCGGTACCATTGTTAAAGCAAATGTAAGACTGAACCTGCCGGGAACATAATTTATAAATCTCATTGATCACTACAGTATCGTTATTGAGCAGGGCAGTGAGGTAACGCTGGTCTGGATGTAGTGCTTTGGTCATGAGCGAAGTTAATAATAAACTTGCAAACTATCGCAGGCTGCGCCCAGCAAGCCCAACTACTTTTTCTCCAAATTGGAAACTTTAAAGGGCTTACCGGACAAGGCCTGCTCTTAGTTCACTCGTTTACTCCAAAACAAAATAAAACTCGCAAACTATCGCAGGCTGCGCCCGGCAAGCACAGGATTTTTTCTCAAAGATTGGAAGTTTTACAAGGCTTACTGGACAAGGCCTGATCTTAGTTTACTCCTTTTCTCCAACACAAAATAAAAAGCGCAGGCTGCGCCCAGCAAGCAAAGGATTTTTCCTCAAAGATTGGAAGTTTTACAGGGCTTACCGGACAAGGCCTGCTCTTGGCTTGCTCATTTTATCTGGAGCAAGGAACAAAACAAAACGGGTAAACGAGGAGCTTGCCTTGGCTGTCCCTTCAGACAGGCGCAGCAAGCGATCGTTTACCGTTTTTTTTATACATACAGGCCCTTTTCGTAAGAAAATAAAAAAATATTACGCTAAGGGGGTAACAAATTTTAGGTACGACTGATATAGATGCAAACAACGTTAAAAACGGCGTACGCTGAAAAGCCTTAAAAGAGTAAGCAAAAAATATAAAAACTAGAACCATGAAAACTTTAAACCTATCAACCCTGGCCATTGCAGCAATATTATTATTTACTATTGCTTGTAAAAAAGACAGAAATGCTCCGGTAAACAGTGCAAACAATGCACAAGAATTTGTGCAAACATTTGGTCCACAAAAACAGAGTATACAAATCAACGCTTCTAGTCTTCCTCAAACCGTAACGCTGAAAGGTGGTAGTAAAATTACTTTCCCCGCAGGATCTTTAAAAATTGGTGGCGTAGCAGTTACTGGCAATGTTACTGTTGAAGCGCTGGAAGTATTAAAAAGAAGTGATGTTTTATTTAGCGGTACCAATACCAATCACATTTCCGGAGCCCCACTTGCATCAGACGGATTTATCTTTGTAGATGTAAAAGCCAATGGTGTAAGCGTAGACCGCAGTCTTACCGTACCTATACAAGTGGCTATCCCGGCAAAACGTGCTGGTGTAACACAGCTTTGGGAAGGTGTAAACCCACAAGGTGCTGCATTGAACGAAGCCAACAACAATCAAATGGCCTGGGCCGCACCTAGAGCAGCAAATGGTGTGGGTGGAAAAGAAGTACTTCCTGAAGCTGGTTTTTATAGCTTTAGCTTTGGAACCACAGGATGGATCAACTGCGATGTATTTTATAGCTATACCAATCCTAAAACTACCCTTACAGTAAGTTTGGTAAACAATCCAGGTGCTTTAGCTTCTTTCCGTGCCTTTAACGGCGAAACTTTTGTATTCTTCTGTGCCAAAGGCAGTAATGTAGCTGCCCAGATTTATACGCCTAATGGAACTAATAGTGTAAAAAGCTACGACAATATGATGCCAATTGGAGTAGAGGGCAAGATGTTATCTTTCTCTATCAAAGATGGCAAATACTACTATGCAGAGTCTGAAATTACCATTACGGCGAACATGAACGTTACCTTAACACTTGCTGAAACTACAGAAGCACAGGTTCAAACTGCAATTACTGCCTTGAATACCTACTAATAAACATACTCCTGAAATCAAAGGCCCCGACATTGTGTTGGGGCCTTTTACCGTTTTGTTATTTTTTATTATATATTCGACTTATATAAACCAAATGTATGTTAAAAATGAAGAAGTTCCTGCTTATAGCAGTGCTCTGCATTTCTTCAAATCTGCAGGCTCAGATCATCCCTAGTGATACAGTTCCGGCAACAGTAGTTTATACGCCAGAAAGTGGGGCGACCAGATTTGGTGCTCAATTGCGTGCATTGCGTCCAATTGCTGGTGCCCCGGCACCTTTTTACACGTACTTTTGGGAGTTTGGTGATGGTGGCTTCAGCTTTGAAAAGGACCCGCTGCATAGCTATTTGGATAGTGGCAGTTACCTGGCGCGATTGTTTGCCACGAACAATTACGACGATGGTAAACGCCCCCCTACCCGACCGAAACCAGTGAGTGTAGGCAAACCCGGCAAACGCCTGCTTGCAGCTGCTCCTCTTTTTAAGACAGGCACCAGTTTGATGTTAAAAAACAATTGTATGCCTAAGCCGGGAGATGACATGATGATTGTACTGGGTTATCGCAACAAGCCAGAAAATCACCTGACTGCCCTTAATGGTACAGTTGCCATTTTGTATAATGACAAAGAGTTTGATAAAAATAACTTTGAGCTCGCCGCATCACGGACCTACAATAAAGAAAATAAAGCTGACCTGAGTAGCTTTACAAAGCTGGCTGGCTTCAACAGGAACGAAAAGAAGCTTAATCCTGTTTTTTTTGCTTCTGCTACGCCTGGTTTATCGTTATCGCAATTGCAGCAAATGATGGCCGATGCAGCTGTACCGGTGCAAGAGCAGCTCAAGAATTTTAAAAGCAGCGAAGCCTGGAAGTTTGAAAACCTAAAGGTTAATGAAGAGCATTTTATATTCCTCCATTTTAAAACCACACCCGAAATGTTGAAAGACACCAATGCTACCGTACGCTTAACGGCATTGTTTTTACCGGATGATGCCCTGATGGAAAAAGAGTTTTTTACGATTGAGCTACAGATTGTAGCCTCTCATGATCCAAATAAAATGTCTATCCGTCAAAGCAGGATGAACTACAGGCTTACAGGCAAAAACAGGGAATTAACGTATAAGGTTCGTTTTCAAAACACAGGCAAAGGGCCTGCTAAAAAGATAGATGTTGGGGTAAGTTTATCTGAAGTATTTGATCCTGCCAGCATAAAAATTGTGCAGAGCAAACCGGAGGTTCCATTGTGCAAAGGCGCTTACGCCAATCAAAGTTGTTTAGATACGGTGACAAGGCTGGACAGCATTCATTTTATCTTTCGCAACATTTACCTGCCCGGCACCCAACAGGAGGGTGTAAACGATGCAGATTCAACTATGGGTTTTATTTCTTATAAAATAAAGTTTAAAGAGAAACCTCAAAAACTCCCAATCAGGACCGGGGCAGCGATTATATTTGATAAAAATGAACCTATTTACACCAATCGTGCAACCGGCAAATTTAAAACGGGAATTTCTCCTGCTGCCATCATCGGTTATGGCTTCCCCATACAGTCCGACAAAACTGATTTTTTAACCCAAAAGAATTTCGTATTGGGTGTAAGCGTTGCCCCCTACGCCCCTCATAGCAGATATTTACAGGCCGAACTGCACCTGAGTTCCTTTAGTGGCTTATCCGAATCTATGAGCAGAACAGCCAACAGAGATACCGTAATTGGCAAAGAAGCCTATGTCATTACGAGAAGGGACTTTTCAAGATTAAGCAAAGTAACCACCATTAATGTGGTTCCGGCTTCCTTACGCTACAACTTGAATCGCTTTATTGGCGCTGGTGTAGGTGCACTGGTTTCTTTTGATTTAAACAATACCGTTAAAACAGACATCAACTACCAGCTCAATTCCATCAGCACACGTCAGCCCGTTAACTTTGAAATCCTGTCAGATCGTTCCAACAAGTCATTTTCAGATTTCAGGGCTTCTGTTTTTGCAGATGTTGTAGCGGGGATGGTCCGTGTAGGGCCTTCTATTGGATTAAGATATTTTTATGATCCTAAATCTGGGATAAGCAGAATGACAACTTATGCAACCTGGAAGTTTTAAATGGTTAAAGGCTTATTTAGTAGCATTAGCACTGGTATTTTATCTTGGCAATGCACATGCGCTTATCCCCTGGCCAGAACCTACAAAGCAGATGCAGGAACTGAAAAAACAGAATAACCTGGCCGAATGGTTATACCTGCGAATGGATTACAATTATGCGAATCCGAAAAACAGACTTCCTTTTTTAATGCAAACACAGAAAGAGACCTGGCGAAAGCCTATATCAGAAGCTGAAAAATCGGCCTGGATGATGCTGTTAAGTAACCAGGGCTATTATCAATTGCAGGCTGCCGACATTTTAAATTCCATCAATTGTTATGAAGAAGCATATAGCTTTTTTTATCAGCACAAATTGAAGAATTTTGATGTGGTGGAATATGTACTTAAACCACTGAGTAACAATTATACCAGGTTGGGCGATTACGAACGTAGTATTTTCATTCACACCAAAGCGCTCGCCCAGCTCAATCCAGTTAGCCAGGGAGATGAAATGGCCTCTATTTACAGCAATATGGCCATTTGTTATCATTCTATGGGAAATTACCTCAATGCCGAAGCTTGCATTGAGAAAGGTAGAAATTTAACAAAAAGTGCGGAGCTGCAATTTAACCTGAATACTATTCTTGCTGAAGTATATCTGGAGCTACGTATGCTTAAAAAAGCAAATATACTCATTAAAAGCAATCTAAAATCGATTAAGCAGATCAATGAAAACAATGCCTACGGATTGATGGGCTTATACACTACGCTGGGCAAGGTAAATCTTAAAAGTAAGGAAGCAGCACAGGCTATTGAAAATTTTAGGATGGCACTCAAACTGCTCAAGCGATGGTATCCCGATGGCCGCCTAAGGGAAAAAGCCAATCTGTATGCCCAGCTAGGCACCGCTCTGCGGTTGAAAAATGAGCCGCAAAAAGCAATTGATATTTTTAATGCTGCATTACAGCTTTTAAAAGTAAATACACCTTTAAACCAAACCCAGGTTAGTCATATTTATGGAGAGAATAAACTTGCAGAGATCTTTGAGCAAAAAGCCATAACCTACGCCACACTTGGTAATGATGCCGGAGCCTTAAAAAACATGCAATACGCCTTAATGGCTATGGATAAGATTAGAAAGGAATTTGCAGATGACAAAACCAAGGAACGTTTACAACAAGAAGCCAAAGCGATGGCAGAAGAAGCCATCGGCATTGCTTACGGCATCCACCAAAAAACAAGAAAGCAGGCTTATTTGAATTTGATTTTAGAAATTGCTGAACAAACTAAATCGCGTACACTGGCGGATCAGATTCAGCGGAATAAATTGCAGTTGCTTAAGGGAGGTCTGGATGTGGATGCCAAAAAAAGGCAAATCATGGAAAGTGCCTTACGTTACAATGAACGTAAATTGATGACCGAACTTAATGCTTCAGTCTATCAGAAAAACATTGATGCGCTTAAGTTTGACCTGGCACTTTTGAATAAGAAGAATCGGGCTCAGGAAGTTGCGGTTAATACATCAGCAGCCGACCTTCTCCATTCTTTACCTCCCACCCTACAGGTCATTGAGTTTTTTGTCGGCAGCAAAAGCATCTTCCTGATTACAATCCAAAACAGGAAAGTAAAAGATGTGCAGCGCATTGATCAATCAGAAGTCTTGAAAAACAACATCAGGAAACTGGTCAATACCTATTACCAACATGGGCCTGATATGATGCTCAATTCGCCTAAAGCCTTTTTTACATTATCAAACGCCGTTTACAGGCAATTACTTGGAGGCATTGTTTTCAGCAAAAATGAAAAGCTTTGTATCATACCAGACGATTTGATTGGCTATCTTTCTTTTGATGGTTTGGTTACGAGTAATACTTATATCGCTAATTTTTCCGATTGGCCATTTTTAATTAAACGGTTGCAAATCACGTATGCTTTTTCTTTAAGTACACTGTCGCCAGGCAAAAAAGCAACAGACCAGACAAGTCATTTTTCCGGCTTATTTATTACACATCAGGGCAAGGCAAAGCAGGCATTACCAGCAGTTATAAACGAGGCCGATTCTATTGGTAATATCATTAAGGGAACTTATCTTTTTGACAAGCAAGTAACTACAAAATCTTTTTTTAAGGAATTTGACAGATCAGATTTGCTTCACATCAGTACACATGCCTATTTAACTGGAGACCGTAAAGAGCCTACACTTGACTTTGGCACAGAAAAATTATTTTTATTTGAATTGCAATCGAGAAAGAATAAGCCCCGTCTTATTGTTTTAAGTGCCTGTAGAACCGGAGATGGCCTCCTGGCCGAAGCTGAGGGAATCATTAGTCTTTCGAGAGGTTTTATTGCTATTGGCACTCCCGCCACCATTGCGGGTTTATGGAATGTGAACGACGATGCCGGAGCCAAAATTACTGCAGATATGTACCGTGAACTGGTTAAAGGTCAAAGTAGCGGGGAGGCACTTCAGCACGCAAAACTTAAATGGCTCAATACAGCAAAGGCGTCTAGTGCAATGTACTTGCCTTATTACTGGGACAGCTTAATTTTAATGGGCACAGATGAAGCCATTCCGTTACAGGCTAGCACCAGTATTTCTCTCTATTTAATCCTGTGTGCTGCAATTGTATTTTTTGCTTTTGCCTTTATCATCATCCGTAGAAAGGGCCTTTAAATTATAGATGCTTTTCTTGTTATCGAACTACAATAGCTAATGCTGATTTTGCTTTCGCATCTGCGATAGGGTGCAATACTAACGCAATTCACTGGTGAGACTTTCTAAGTTGCAGTACAGGTTGTGCATAACAAAATGAGCAGACAAAAAAAGGGCTGATCATTATTCATGATGCAGCCCTTTTTAGTATTTAAAATTCTATTACAGCGATTTGATCCAGTCTACCAGCTCATCCCTGGTTTTACCAGTTTTTTGCTGAAGTCTTCCGTACAATTCATCGTCTTTGCCTTCTTCGTGTTTCAAATCATCATCGGTAAGATCAGCATATGCTTGCTTCACTTTACCTTTAACTTCGTTCCATTTACCTTTTAATTCCAACTTATCCATAACTGTATTTTTACGTTTTACATTGTGTAGTTGGTATAATAACAGGCACGGGGCATCAATTGTTTGCCTGTAACTTAGCAGCGCCTTCTATAATTTCTGTTACAACGCCCGGATCAAGCAATGTGCTGGTATCACCCAGGTTTGCAATATCACCTTCTGCAACTTTACGCAAAATACGACGCATGATCTTACCAGATCTGGTTTTAGGCAATCCGCTTACAAAAAGGATTTTATCTGGTTTAGCAATTGCACCAATTACCCGGGTTACAGTTTGCAGAATATCTTTTTTAGTCAGCTCACTCTCACTGTGCAGCTTTGGATAAATCACGAATGCATAGATACCCTGACCTTTTACGTCATGAGGATACCCAACAACAGCACTTTCAATCACCCCAGCATGCATGTTAATCGCATTTTCAACCTCGGCAGTTCCAATCCTGTGACCAGATACGTTGATTACATCATCCACCCTACCTGTAATTTTATAATAACCGTCCTCATCTCTCATACATCCATCACCCGTAAAATACAAATCCGGATAGGTAGAGAAATAGGTTTGCTTGCAACGCTCATGATCGCCATAGGTAGTACGCAACATTCCAGGCCATGGAAACTTGATGCAAAGATTTCCATTTACACCATTACCTTCTATTTCATTCCCCTGTTCATCTACCAGGATAGGCTGTACACCAGGCAGCGGTAAAGTTGCAAAGGCAGGTTTAAGTGGCGTTACAAAAGCAATTGGCGAAATCATCAGTCCTCCTGTTTCCGTTTGCCACCAGGTATCCACAATTGGACAGTTTTTATGTCCAACCTCTTCATCAAACCAGTGCCATGCTTCTTCATTAATGGGTTCCCCAACAGAGCCCAGTACCCTAAGGCTACTTAAATCTATTCCTTCTAAAGGCTCTTTGCCAAAGCCCATCAATGAGCGAATAGCAGTTGGGGCAGTGTATAAAATATTAACTTTATGCTTTTCTATAATTTGCCAAAAGCGTGAAGGCGTTGGGTAAGTAGGCACACCTTCAAACATCAATGCCGTTGCACCCTGAGAAAGCGGACCATATACAATATAAGAGTGACCAGTAATCCAGCCAATATCTGCGGTACAGAAAAACACTTCATCAGGCTGGTAGTTGAATACATTTGAAAAAGTATAACCTGCATAAACCATGTAACCACCCACAGTATGCACTACTCCTTTAGGTTTGCCAGTAGAACCAGAGGTATATAAAATGAAAAGCATGTCTTCTGCATCCATCTCTTCTGCCGGGCAATGTGTATCTACCAGTTTAATTTCGTCTTCAAACCAAAGGTCACGTCCTTTTAGCATAGAAACAGGCGTACGGGTATGGGTAAGCACAATTACCTTTTCTACTGTTGGGCAACCAATCAAGGCATCGTCAATGACCTCTTTTAACTGAATTTGTTTATTCCCCCTAAAAGAACCATCTGCTGTGATGACCAGTTTACAGGCAGAATCGTTAATCCGATCGGCAATAGATTTAGCAGAAAAACCGCCAAATATAACGGAATGCACAGCGCCAATTCTTGCGCAGGCCAATACCGCCACCGCCAGTTCGGGAACCATCGGCATATAGATACAGATGCGGTTGCCTTTTACCACACCGTTCTTTTTTAGCACATTTGCAAACCTGCAAACCTGCTCATGAAGTATTTTATAGGTAAGTGTAACACTTGGTTTTTCTGGATCATTGGATTCCCAGATAATTGCCGGCTTATCACCGTTCTTTTCAAGGTGGCGGTCGAGGCAATTCTCTGTAATGTTCAATTTCGCACCTTCAAACCATTTAATATTAGGCTCGGAAAAGTTCCAGGATAAAACTTTATCCCATTTTTTTCTCCAGAGAAAATGCTCTGCAATGCCAGCCCAAAATTGCTCTGGCTGTTCAACGCTTAATTTATAAGTTTCTTGATACTGTTCAAATGATTTAATTTGCATACTTGGTTTAGATTGGTTATTATAATAACAGTTCAAATATAAGTTTATTAAAAAGTTATCAAAATTTTAGTCCGTATTTTAAATGTGACAGGTATAGATAAAGCACAATTAGCGGTACGGACAACAATATTAAAAATATTTTAAACGCACTCTTGCTGATTACAAATATTTTACTGATATTTGCACACTCTTAAAAAATTAAGCGACGAATAATAAAACAATATATTTAAAGGCATGTCAAGAGTTTGTGATTTAACCGGAAAAATGGCGATGAGCGGCTTTAATGTTTCTCACTCAAACGTTAAAACTAAGCGTAAGTTTTATCCCAACTTACAACTTCAGAAATTTTATATTCCTGATGAGGATCGTTGGATAACACTGAAAGTTTCTACTTCAGCTATCAAAACCATCAACAAGATCGGTATTACTGAAGCCATCAGCCGCTTCATGAAAAAAGGGTATTTGTAAATAACATGGGCTGATGTGAATCGGCCGTAAGATTAATAAAATGGCAAAAAAAGGTAACAGAGTACAAGTTATTCTAGAGTGTACAGAGCATAAAACTAGTGGCATGCCAGGTATGTCTAGATATATCTCTACTAAAAACCGTAAAAACACTACTGAGCGTTTAGAATTGAAAAAATTCAACCCTGTATTGAAAAAAGTAACGGTACATAAAGAAATTAAGTAACATTTAGTTTTAACTAAATCCAATCTATTTAGATCATGGCAAAAAAGGTAGTTGCAACCCTAAAGACGGGTAAAGGAAAAGAGTATTCGAAAGTTATAACAATGACTAAATCACCTAAATCTGGTGCTTATTCTTTCAAAGAAATCATTGTTCACAACGATCACGTTCAAGATGCTATTGCTGGAACGCACAAGTAATATTAATATTTAATCATATTAAGGCCGTCCCTTCATTTTGGTGGGAGGGCTTTTTTGTTTTCATCTAAATTTCTATGGGATTATTTGATTTTTTCAAGAAAAAAGAAACTGCTCCGGAAGCTCAGGTAGCACTGGACAAGGGATTAGAGAAGACTAAGGAGGGCTTTTTAAGTAAAATTACAAAAGCCGTTGCTGGTAAATCTACTGTTGATGATGATGTACTGGACAACCTTGAAGAGGTTTTGGTAACATCTGACGTAGGCGTAAGTACTACACTTAAAATTATTGACAGGATACAGGAAAGGGTAGCCAAAGATAAATACCTCTCTACTTCTGAACTTAACCTTTTGCTTCGGGATGAGATACAGCTTCTTCTGGCTGAAAACAACAGCAATGATTTCCGTAAATTTGAGTACGGCGACCATAAGCCTTATGTGATTATGGTGGTAGGTGTAAATGGTGTTGGTAAAACAACAACCATTGGTAAACTGGCCAATAAACTGAAAGCAGAAGGGCTTAAAGTTGTACTGGGTGCTGCCGATACTTTTAGGGCTGCAGCCGTAGAACAAATTAAACTTTGGGGCGAACGTATTGATGTTAGGGTTGTTGCTCAGGCGATGGGCTCAGATCCGGCTTCTGTAGCGTTTGACACCCTACAATCTGCCGTTGCCAATGGTGAAGATGTCGTAATTATTGATACCGCTGGCCGCCTGCACAATAAAATAGGCCTGATGAATGAATTAGGGAAAATCAAAAATGTAATGCAAAAGGTAGTCCCGAATGCGCCGCATGAAATATTGCTGGTACTGGATGGTTCAACCGGACAAAATGCATTTGAACAATGTAAACAATTTACAGAAGCTACGGATGTAAATGCGCTGGCAATTACAAAACTTGACGGTACTGCCAAAGGTGGTGTTGTCATTGGCATTTCCGATCAGTTTAAAATCCCTGTAAAATACATCGGTGTTGGTGAGGGTGTAAATGACCTGCAGTTATTTGACAAAAAAGCTTTTGTTGATAGCTTGTTTAATTAATTTACTGAACCAATGCATTAAGATCCTGAGATAACTTAGGATAACGAACACAATAATACAAGAATGAATACTAAAACCATATCCAAAATAGTTCCAGTTAAAAAACCAAAAATCAACGTCATCACGCTAGGCTGTTCCAAAAACCTATACGATTCTGAGGTGTTGATGGGGCAATTAAAAGGGAACCAATTAGATGTGGTACATGAGGCCAACCAGGTTGGTAAAGGTGACATTGTGGTCATCAATACCTGCGGGTTCATCGATAATGCGAAACAGGAATCTATTGACACCATTTTGCAATATAGTCAGCTCAAAGAAGATGGTAAGATCAGCAAAGTAATTGTAACCGGATGCCTTTCTGAACGTTATAAACCAGAACTGGAAGCAGAAATTACCAATGTTGATGCATTCTTCGGAACCAACGATTTACAGAATATACTACACTCCCTGGGCGCCAATTACAGGCATGAGCTGATTGGCGAAAGGTTATTGACCACTCCTTCCCATTTTGCTTATTTTAAAATTGCGGAAGGCTGCAACCGCCCCTGCTCTTTTTGTGCCATCCCCCTGATGCGTGGTAAACACGTGTCAAGAGATATGAACGAGCTGGTAAATGAAGCAAAAATACTGGCAGCTAATGGTACCAGAGAACTTATTCTTATTGCACAGGATTTAACCTATTATGGGTTGGATATTTACGGAAAGCGTAACCTTGACGAATTGTTAAGAAGGCTATCTGACGTTCCCGGAATTGAATGGATCCGTTTGCAGTATGCTTACCCTTCTGGTTTCCCTATGGAAATTCTGGATGCCATGAATGAGCGTGAAAACATCTGCAAATACCTTGATATACCTTTGCAGCACATTACAGACAATATGCTGAAATCTATGCGCAGAGGGATTACCAAACAAAAAACTATAGATATTGTAAACCAAATCAGGGATAAAGTTCCGGGCATCGCCATGCGTACCACACTGATTTGTGGCTACCCAGGAGAAACCGAGCGTGATTTTGAAGAAATGTTAAACTGGGTAGAAGATACCCGCTTTGACAGGTTAGGTTGCTTTACCTATTCTCATGAAGAAAAAACACATGCGCACAATTTGGTGGATGATGTACCTGATGAGGTTAAACAAGAGCGTGTGGATGCCATTATGGAGTTGCAACAGGGTATTTCTTTTGACATCAATCAAACCAAAATTGGCCAGACCTACAAAGTACTGGTAGACCGTAAAGAGGGAGATTTCTTTATTGGCCGTACTGAATTTGATTCTCCAGAAGTGGATAATGAAGTTTTAATAGATGCCAGTACGGGCTATGCTGCTAATGGAAGCTTTGTAAATGTTAAGATTGACAGAGCAGAAGATTTTGATCTGTATGGACAGATTGTAAAATAAAGGCTAAAGCACCGCATTTAATTGATTATTCAATATTTTCGTATCAAATGCAGGCTAAACACATCACTTATCAGCAAACAGGCGCCTTTTCATCCATCATCCTGGATTACATTGCAGGAAATGAACAGTTGTCACCTTTTTATGCGTATTCTACTAACATTGAAGGCTTTAAGCAGGCGATAAGTAACCGAAAGGTGCTTACCAACAGGCAGTTATTGGTAAAAACAATACAGCAACAATATAAAGATATTCCAAGCACTACACTGGTGCAAACCAATATCTCCCTACTGGAAGATGAGCGTACCTTTACCATTACAACCGGGCACCAGCTAAATATTTTTACCGGCCCACTTTATTTTATTTATAAAATTGTGACGGCCATTAATCTGGCAAGGGATTTAAAGAAGCAGTTTCCAGAATACAATTTTGTACCCGTATATTGGATGGCAACTGAAGATCATGATTTTGAGGAAATCAATCATGTTAAAATAGAGGATAAGATGCTGACCTGGAATACCCAGGCATCCGGTGCAACTGGAAAACTGAGCACTAAAGATTTCAATGAGGTCTTACTGGCTTATAAAGGTTACCTGGGGATTAGCAAAAATGGCGTACGTTTATCTAAATTGATAGAGAGTGCCTATATTAACCATGACAACCTTGCCGACGCTACACGGGAAATGGTTGATGGCTTGTTCGCAGAACATGGCTTGGTTTGTATTGATGCAGATGACAAAGGCTTAAAAGCACAATTTGCGCCCTACATTTATCGTGACATTACGGAACAGAATAGCTTCAATCTTATTAATACTTCAAATCATGCACTGGAGGCTATAGGTTATAAAGCGCAGGTAAACCCTCGTGAGATCAATTTCTTTTACATGAAAGAAGGCTTACGTGAGCGCATTACCGAACAAGATGGGCTATACCAGGTTTTACATACAGATATTACTTTTACAAAAGATCAGCTGAAGGAAGAAATAGAGACTTATCCTGAACGTTTCAGCCCTAATGTAGTCATGAGACCGCTCTATCAGGAAATCATTTTACCTAACCTGGCTTACATTGGTGGAGGTGCAGAAGTGACTTACTGGCTGCAGCTAAAAAGCAATTTTGACCATTATCAGATAGATTATCCTGTCCTCATTTTACGTAACTCTGCCCTTGTCATAGATCAGCGCAGTCAGCATAGAATGGAAATCCTGGGCATCAGTCACCAGCATTTATTCAACGATAATGAACTACTGAAAAACAACTGGATTAAAGCACATGTGAACACCTACATCACGCTAAGCGATGAAGAACGTGCTGTACGTGCGGTTTTTGATCAAATAAAATTAAATGCTTACAAGATAGATAAAACCCTATCTCAGTCGGTAGATGCAGCAAAAACCAAAACTTTAGCCCTTTTGGCCAGTTTAGATAAAAAAATGCTAAGGGCAGAGAAACGTAAGCATTCCACATCGCTTGCGCAGATAGAAAACCTTAAAAATAAACTTTTTCCTTCAGGAGTATTACAGGAGCGGGTATTGAACCTGGCACCAATGTACGTGCTTTACGGCGATGAATTTATAGATTCGCTGATAGATTCCTTTGATCCACTGGCTTTTCAATTCACTGTAATATTCGCTTAACAACAGCTACCATGACATATTTCACTTTTACAGAGCAGCACCTTCGCAATTTTACGGAAAGCGTTTTTATCAAAATGGGATGTCCGGAGAAGGATGCTGTTTTAGCAGCAGATGTGCTGTTAAAATCTGATTTAAGAGGGATAGATTCTCATGGTGTGGCAAGGTTAAGCGGTTATGTAAGACTTTGGGAAAAACAAAGAATTAACGCTACGCCAAATGTGACCATAGTACATGAAACTCCCACCACAGCTACAGTAGACGGAGATGGAGCTTTGGGCCTGGTGGCCGCGCCTTTTGCGATGAAAGTGGCCATAGAAAAAGCCAGAATTTATGGCAGCGGATGGGTAGCCGTAAAAAATTCCAATCACTTTGGTATTGCGGGTTACCACGCATTAATGGCAGTAGAAGAAGACATGGTTGGTATCAGCATGACCAATGCCAGCCCGCTTGTAGCCCCCACCTATGCAAATGAGCGTTTATTAGGTACTAACCCAATGTGTTATGCTTTTCCTGCAGCGAAATATCCACCTTTAATTGTAGATATGGCTACCTCAGCCGCGGCAAATGGTAAGCTTGAGATTGCGCAACGTGCAAATTTACCAATTCCGGAAGGTTGGGCACAAGATAAAAATGGTGTGGGCACTACCGATCCCAATGCATTAAAATCGGGCGGTTCATTACTGCCATTGGGTAGTGATAAAGATCATGGAAGCCATAAAGGTTACGGCTTAAGTGCGGTGGTTGACATATTATCGGCCGTACTTTCTGGCGCCAATTACGGCCCATGGGTGCCACCCTTTGTATCCTTTCTTGAACCCTCTGCAGATCCAGTGGGCGCAGGAATAGGACATTTCTTTGGTGCTATGCGCATTGATGGTTTCAGGCCTGCCGATGAGTTTAAGCAACACATGGATAACTGGATTGAGCGTTTTAAAAATGCCAAAACTATTGATCCGGATAAAAAAGTAATCATTCCAGGCGAGCCGGAATTTGCGGCAGAAATTGAGCGCAAAAAAAACGGCATCCCTTTAATAGATGCCGTTGTGTATGATTTAAATGAGCTGGCCCTTAACCTGGGCATTGCTAAGTTACATTAGTGGATTCCCCTGAATAACCTGTTCCAGCGAATTTTGTTGAAAAACGACCCATTGGTATCGTAACTCATCCAGATAAACAACGCTTTACCTACGATGTGATCTGCAGGAACAAAACCCCAGTACCTTGAGTCAAGCGAGTTATGCCTGTTATCCCCCATCATCCAATAGTAATCCATTTTAAACGTATATCTATCTGCCTTTGCACCATTAATTAACCAGTCTGAGCCCGATTTAACCAGCGTATTGCCTTCGTAAATTCGGATGGCACGTTCATATAATGGCATAGTTGCAGAATCTAATTTTACTGTCCATCCTTTTCTAGGAATCACAATGGGTCCAAAGCTATCTACATTCCATTTTCTGTTTGGGTCGTGTGGGAAAACAGCTAAATCCTGCTCACCAGCCGGTGCTGTACGCCAGGTAACTGAAGCTACCGAAGACATCTTTTTGACTTCAGCAAGCATCTCTGCAGTACCAGTAACCTGGTAAGTATTTTGACTTATTGCACCAATGTCATCATTAATCACAAAACCAATATCCTCAAATGCGGTCCAGTCGATATCTGTAGTTTTAAAAGTAACCAGGTAATCCATACGCCCCGTGTTTTTCAACTGTTCAGGTTTACCATTGATAGAAACGAGGCCATTCAGCATACTAACTGTATCACCTGCAATACCAATACAACGTTTAATGTAATTTTCCCTTTTATCAACTGGCCTGCTGGTTACGGTATACTGGCTGTTTACTGCCCTCCAACCCAAAGAACGTACAAGTTCATAATAATTGGCATCCTGTTGTTCCAGTGCCACAGTATCGCCTTCAGGAAAATTGAAGACTACAACATCATTTCTTTTGATGTCCGATAATCCTGGTAACCTGCGGTATTTCCATTGTACACCATCCCAATAGGCTTTAGTACCTGTAATTGGCATAGTATGGTGTGCAAAAGGAAAAGCAACAGGAGTCATTGGCACCCTTGCACCATAATTAACCTTACTTACAAAAAGGAAATCACCAATTAAGAGCGATTTCTCCATTGATCCGGTTGGGATGGTATAGGCTTCTATAAAAAATACCCTGATGATGGTTGCAGCAACTACTGCGAAAATGATCGCGTCGGTCCATTCCCTGCCTTTAGATTTCTTCTCTGGCTTGGCATTTTTATCTTTTTGCCCGAACTTCCATTTCATGTGTTATCCTATTTAAAATTAAATATATCGGCAATATTATAAAAGCCCTGTTTATTGTGCAGCCATTCTGCCGCCACTACGGCGCCTAATGCAAAACCACCCCGGCTGTGGGCAGTATGTTTAAATTCAATTTCATCCACTTCCGAACTGTACACCACAGTGTGCGTGCCCGGCACTTCACCAATCCTTTGCGAAGCAATCAATAGCTGTTCATTTTTCAGCACTTCGTCAAAAGGTGTACCTTCAATTTCATTTACCCATTCGCCTTTGCGGTCTATATTTTCAATAATTCCTTCGGCTATGGTCATCGCAGTTCCACTGGGTGAATCCAGTTTATGCGTATGGTGAATCTCTTCCACCTGAACATCATAGGCAGGAAAATCATTCATCAGTTTAGCCAGCATCTTGTTTACATAAAAGAACAGGTTTACGCCAATACTGAAATTAGACCCATACAATAAGCTATTGTTACTAGACAGGCAATCGTCTTTCACTTTCTGAAGTTCGCCGTACCATCCAGTAGTACCTACAACTACAGGTAAGTTAGCATCAAAACAAGCGTAAATATTTGCCAGGGCAGCATCAGGTGCAGAAAAATCGATGGCCATATCTGCCTTTTGCAAGTTTGCTGTGGTTAAGTCTTCCAGGTTATGAATGTTAATTTTCAACACCACTTCGTGGCCTCTTTCCAGGGCAAAACGTTCAATAATCTGACCCATTTTACCATAACCAAGTAACGCTATTTTCATTTTTTCATGTTGATTTTAAAGGTGATGAAGCAATAATGATTTATAAACGGAGTGAAAGTTTCAAAGCAGGCATAGGATGCGCATTCCCGGCATATCCATACGTTCCCATCACCGGCACAGTTCCCGGTGTGATTCTAAAAGAAAGGTCTTCCCCCACATCAAAATACTTTAACCGGGCATCAATATAAGCTTCAATTATATTTACACCGTATAAAGCTACAAAAGAGAAGATAATCACCTCTCTGTTCCTTCTATAAGTATCCTTTGCCAAAATTAATCCTGAGGTTGGGTAACTGGCATAAATACTGCCTGGACGAGACCTATCCCCATTTGTCTGCCTATAGGTGAGCTCGTCTAAAAAGATTTTATAATTCCTGTTGTTGTCTATAAAAGAAAGGGTGAGCAGCGTAGCGCCTGTGTAAATGGCGGCCACCTTTGCCAAGCGGTACACTGTGATACCGTTACTAATCTGTCCCCAACCAGGAACCATCATAGACCGGATGGCCGATTTCCGGGCTTCAATTTTACCTACGTTAACATAGGTATATTTCAAGGTATCTACCCGTGGCGCAGGTTTTGCGGCAGTATCTTTCCTCAGCGTATTTTCATTCTGGGCTTTAGCCAGGGTAAATACTGCAAAATAAAATACAACCGATAACAATAAAGTTCTGGTCATTACCAATCCAATAACTCTAAAATCCGGCTCAGGTCATCGGAAGAAACAAAAGGAATTTCGATAGCTCCTTTACCATTATCACCTACTTTAAGTTTAACTCTGGTAGAGAATTTAGAAGCCAGGTCTTTTTGCAGTTTTTGGTACTCAAAAGAGATGCCTGCCGGTTTTTTAGCAGCTTTAACATCCAGTTGCAGGGTATTCACATTACGTACCAGTTCTTCTACTTTACGCACAGAAAGTCCTTTTTCGAGGATCTCTTTATGAATAAACAACTGTTTATCTATTTCCTCCACACTAATCAGGGCACGTGCATGGCCCATAGAAATTCTACCATCACGGATAGAGATCTGGATTACCGGAGGCAGTTTTAACAAACGAAGGTAATTGGTTACCGTAGTCCTGTTTTTACCTACACGCTCTCCCAGCTGGTCCTGTTTAAGGTTACATTCATCCAGCATCCGCTGAAAACTCAGGGCTACTTCAATAGCATTCAGGTTTTCGCGCTGTATGTTTTCTATCAATGCCATTTCCAGCATTTGCTGATCATCTGCAAGACGAACATAGGCCGGTATTTCAGTCAGTCCGGCAAGTTTGGATGCCCTTAGCCTGCGCTCACCAGAAATCAGCTGATATTTATGATCGTCCATTTTCCGCACGGTAATGGGCTGAATTAAGCCCTGTAACTTAATGGAATCAGACAATTCATTTAAGGCTACCTGATCAAACTCTGTTCTGGGTTGATACGGATTGGTTTCAATGGCATTAATATCGATGTTTCCGATACTACTTTCAGGCTTTTTGCCTTGTTCCTGCCCTGTTTCACTAACAGGATTGATAGAATTTTTAGGCGGATGTACAGCTTCAGTATCGTCTAAAAGCGCACTTAATCCCCTCCCTAACCCTGTTTTTCGCTGAAAAGATGTCATCCTTATTATGTAGTTGCCGTTGTCAAACCTTCCACTTCTTTTATCAGTCCGTTTTTACGGACAATCTCACGTGCCAGGTTCAGATAATTGATTGCCCCTTTACAGTTTGCATCGTGCATAATTACAGAAACCCCAAAACTTGGTGCTTCGCTAAGCCTGGTATTTCGTTGTATAATCGTATCAAAAACCAGGTCCTGAAAATGTGTTTTCACCTCTTCTACCACCTGGTTACTTAAACGTAAACGCACATCGTACATCGTTAACAAAATCCCTTCTACTTCCAGTGCCGGGTTAAGCCTGCTTTGTACAATTTTGATGGTATTTAACAATTTACCCAAACCTTCCAATGCAAAATATTCACACTGTACCGGGATGATTACGGAATCTGCAGAAGTAAGCGCATTAATGGTAATTAAGCCCAAAGATGGAGAACAATCAATGATGATAAAATCATACTGATCTTTAATCTTCTCCAAAACGGCTTTCATTTTATATTCCCTGTTGGTCAGGTTAATCATTTCAATCTCTGCACCCACCAGGTCAATATGCGCTGGCAAGAGGTCCAGATTTGGTGTTTCTGTTTTTTGAATAGCTTCGGCAGGCTCCACATCATTGATGATACACTCATAAATGCTGTTTTTGATATTTCTTGGATCAAAACCTATACCTGAAGTAGAATTGGCCTGAGGATCGGCATCTACCAATAATGTTCTGTACTCTAATACGGCTAAACTTGCGGCCAGGTTGATGGAAGATGTAGTTTTACCTACCCCACCCTTCTGATTTGCCAATGCAATAATTTTACTCATTTATGCTTTAAAAATTACCAGTTATTTTTCTGAACGCTGTTTGTTACTGAATTTAAACGTAAAAAATGCTATTTTTGTATGGTTAGAAGCACTTTTTAACAGCAAGCTAAGATACAAACTTAAAGTCAATTTTAGCACTTATGCCAAACGTGTTTTAAACATCTTATTAACAATTTTACATATGGTTACCATCATATCGGGTACAAACAGAACTGGCAGTAATACACTAAAAGTTGCAAAATATTATCAAAAAATCCTATCCGGCAAAGGCGTGGAAACTAACTTATTCAGTCTCGAAGACCTTCCTGACAATTTGATTAAGAATGATTTGTATGGAAAGCGCAGTGAAGCGTTTCAACCCATACAGGATATGGTAACCCAAACCAGCAAGTTTTTGTTCATTATACCAGAATATAACGGAAGCTTTCCCGGTGTACTAAAAACCTTTATTGATGCCTGTAATTTTCCGGAAAGTTTTTATGACAAGAAAGCCTGCCTGGTTGGCCTTTCATCAGGAAAGTACGGAAACATCAGAGGTATAGACCATTTTGGCGGCATCTGCAGTTACCTGCATTTACATGTCATGCCCCTCCGTATCCATATCCCTAACATCCGCAAAGAAATTAACGACGAAGGAGATTTTTTTAGCGAAGACACCTTAAAATTCAGTCATGAGCAGATGGATAAATTCATCAGCTTCTAATTAAATTCAGACTCCGAAACTCATCCAGGTTTTGCCTTCATTACCAAAAACAAAATAACCGGGATACATCATTTCGGCCACATCTTCCAGCGCAAGTACAAGTGCTTCGGGGTCGCCACCTGTAATTTTATCGTTCTCCGCAAGGTACAAGCGGTTAAATTCAACAGCAGGCCAGTCGGCACTTAACAGTGCTGGCACAACGCCCATCATTTCTACCAATCCTGCATTGGGCTCATGGTAAATCACCACTTTTGCTTGTTTTGGATCTTCCTGAATAATTCCTCCGGCAGCCTCAATAATGTCACCCAGCGTCATGCTCGGCCAGTTCTCCAAATCCAGACAGGCAACAGGCACCTTGTCCATAAATTTAATTTTATGACCTATAATGTCCACCCGCTGCTGCAACTCTTCTCTAAGATTTTCATCTTCAACGTTATCGATCACTTTATTAAAAAAAGACATACAGAATTATTAATTTGTGCAAAATTACTATTCCTGAACATATGAGCCGTAACATTAGTTATATTTTTTGGGCATTTTTAATGCTCTCCATTTCTGCCTGTTCAGACCCCTCTAAGGAAGCCAGTAAAAAGGTATTCAACCTCAACCTGGATCAAAACCTTACTTCTATAGATCCTGCTTTTGCCAGGAACCAAAATGCCATATGGATCATCAATCAGATTTTTAACGGACTGGTGCAGGTAGACAGCAATTTAAATATCCTGCCCTGCCTGGCTAAAAGCTGGCAAATTTCTGCTGATGGCAAAACCTACACCTTCCAGCTCCGTACAGATGTATATTTCCATGACGACCCTTTATTTGCCGGAGGAAAGGGTAGAAAAGTAACTGCAAAAGATTTTGTATACAGCTTTTACCGATTGATAGACCCTAAAGTGGGTTCTTCCGGCGGATGGATTTTCAGTGATAAAGTGAAAGACATCAACAGTTTTATTGCCGTAAATGACAGCACTTTTAAAATCCAGCTCATTAAGCCTTTTCCACCTTTTATGAACCTGCTTACGGCTCAGTATTGCTCCGTAGTCCCTCATGAAATTGTATCGCATTACGGCAGCGATTTCCGGAGTCACCCAATAGGCACAGGTCCTTTCAAATTTAAATACTGGAAAGAAAATGAAATTCTTGTATTGCTCAAAAACGAGCATTATTGGGAAAAGGAAGGCACACTCCAACTACCCTATCTTGATGCTGTTAAAGTCAGTTTTATTAGCGACAAGCAAAGTGCCTTTATGAATTTCATTAAAAAAGAGCTTGACTTTTTTGATAAGGTTGACGGAACTTACCGGGACGACATTTTAACCAAAAGTGGTAAAATGACCTCGAAGTATAAAGGGAAATTTCAACTCATCAAAGGTCCGTACCTGAGTATAGAATATGCTGGCATCTTGGTTGATCCTTCCAAATCCATCGTACAACACTACCCACTCCGGTTTAAAAAAGTACGGCAAGCCATCAATTATGCCATCGACAAGGAAAGACTGATTAAATATTTACGTAATGGTATTGGCAGGCCTGCCACTTCTGGCTTTGTACCTGCGGGGATGCCGGGATTTGACAGTACTAAGGTAAAAGGCTACAGTTATGATCCTGCAAAAGCAGCAAAGTTACTGGCAGAGGCAGGTTATCCCAATGGAAAGGGAATGCCAGAAATTACACTAAATACCTCTACCAATGCTAAAGACTTGATGGAATACATACAAGGCGAACTGGCGGGCATTGGCATCAGGGTAAAAGTAGATGTGAGCCCTAGTGCGAGCCTGCGCGACCTGATCTCAAAAAATGAGGTTAACTTTTTTCGCGGCTCCTGGACGGCAGATTATCCGGATGGGGAAAATTACCTGGCTGTATTTTACTCCAAAAATAAGGTGCCTTTTGGTCCCAACTACACCGGATATTTTAACAATAATTTTGACCGGCTCTTTGAACAAAGTTATTATGAAAATGATGCAGAAAAGCGCTATGTACTCTACCAAAAAATGGATAACATGGTGATTGAAAATGCTTCTATTGTCCCCATATTTTACGATGAGGCGGTCGTAATGCTGCAAAACAACATCAGCGGATTTCCAATGAACCCGCTCAACTTAATGATGTTGAAGCGGGTTAAGAAGAAATAGTTAAAGCACAATATTTACAATCCTGCCTTTAACAACAATAACTTTTTTAGGTGTTTTACCTTCTGTGTATTTCATCACCTGCTCATCTGCAAGCACCATGGCTTCAATATCCGCAGCCTCCATACTCAGGCTCATGGTTAGGTTTAGCCTCGTTTTTCCGTTTACAGAAATTGGATAGCTAAACTCATCTTCTACCATGTAAGATGGATTAAATTCCGGATAGCTGGCAGCAGATAGGCTGGAGGTATTTCCCAATTGTGCCCATAGCTCCTCACAAATGTGCGGTGCATAGGGAGACAATACCAATACTAAATCCTGTAAAATTGAACGTTTGCTACATTTTAAATCTGTCAGTTCGTTTACCGCAATCATAAAACTCGATACTGAGGTATTGAATGAAAAACGCTCAATATCATCCTGTACCTTTTTAATAATCTTATGCAGGGCTTTAAGTTCTGCTTTAGAAGCCTCTTCATCACTTACCGTAAACTCCCATGCTTCATTATGGAACAACCTCCAAAATTTACGCAGAAATTTAAATACACCTTCAATACCATTGGTGTTCCAGGGTTTGCTTTGCTCTAAAGGCCCTAAAAACATTTCGTACATCCGTAATGTATCGGCACCATAACTGGCAATCAGCACATCAGGATTCACTACGTTGAATTTAGACTTAGACATTTTCTCTACTTCAACACCGCAGATATATTTGCCGTTCTCCAGGATAAATTCTGCATCTTTAAATTCTGGCCTAAACAGTTTGTACTGCTCAATATTCAAAATTTCATGCTCTACAATATTTACATCAACATGCAACGCAGCAGTTTTGTACTCATTTTTTAAGCCGTAAGAAACCAATTTATTGGTACCCCTGCCCTCTTCATCTACCACACGGTACACAAAGTTACTGCGACCCTGGATCATGCCCTGGTTAATCAGTTTTTTAAAAGGCTCTTCTTCCTGTACGTAACCCAAATCTTTTAAAAACTTGTTCCAGAACCTACTGTACAATAGGTGACCGGTAGCGTGTTCTGAACCTCCAATGTACAAATCAACATCTTTCCAATATGCAATCGCATCTTTAGAAGCAAATGCAGAAGTATTTTCCGCATCCATATAACGGTACCAATACCAGCTACTCCCTGCCCAACCTGGCATGGTACTCAACTCATATTCATATTGCTGCTCGTAAGTCCAGTTTCCTGCCCTACCCAAAGGTGGTTCTCCACTTTCAGTTGGTAAATATTTATCAATCTCTGGCAAAACCAAAGGCAACTCTTCTTCTTTAATCAAATAAGGCAATCCGTCTTTAAAATAAACCGGAATCGGCTCACCCCAATACCGCTGACGACCAAAAATGGCATCACGCATCCGGTAATTGATTTTAGCTTTACCTACACCCATATCAGCTAACCATTGATTTAAGGTTTGTATCGCTTCAGTGTAGTCCATTCCGTTGATAAATCCAGAATTGATGTATTTACCTTCTTTAGTTGGGTCGGCTTGCTCGTCCATTTGCTGTGCATCCAGAATTTGCACAATAGGCAAACTAAAATGTTTTGCAAACAGCCAGTCACGCTGATCGCCACTTGGCACACCCATTACGGCACCAGTTCCATAACCAGCAAGGACATAATCGGCTATCCAAAGTGGTACACGCTCCCCACTCACCGGATTCACCACATAACTACCCGTAAAAGCACCAGAAACAGTCTTGGTATCAGCCATTCGGTCCAGTTCAGATTTCTTTTTAGTCTGCAGAATATAGTTTTTAACCTCAAACTCCTGTGCAGGGGTAGTCAAACGCTCCACAAGTTCATGCTCTGGCGCCAAAACTAAATAAGAAACACCGAAGATGGTATCTACCCGTGTGGTAAAAACTTCTATATAATCCTGAGGAAGTTCAGGAGATGCATTTTCAATTTTAAAACGCACGCTGGCACCAACACTCTTGCCAATCCAGTTGCGCTGCATTTCTTTTACAGGCTCTGGCCAATCTATGGTGTTTAAACCCTGTAACAAACGCTCCGCATAGGCAGAGATCCGCATGCTCCATTGCATCATTTTCTTTTGCTCTACCGGATGACCGCCACGCTCAGAAAAACCATCTTTAACTTCATCATTGGCCAAAACAGTACCTAGTGCTGCGCACCAGTTTACCGTACTTTCGCGCAGGTAAGTCAAACGATATTTTAACAGTTCTACCTGTTTTTCTTCTTCTGTCATCGTCGCCCAGTCGCTCGGTAAAAACTCCAGCGTTTCTTCATCACACACTGCTTTTACCGCAGCACTTCCACCTGCGTTAAACTTTTCAATCAGCGTGGTAATGTCTTCCGCTTTGTCTGTTTCCAGGTTATACCAGGAGTTAAACAGTTGCATAAAGATCCACTGTGTCCATTTGTAATAACCAGGATCACTGGTACGCACCTCACGGCTCCAGTCAAAAGAAAAACCAATCTGGTCCAACTGCCGTCTGTAGGTACTGATATTAGCTTCAGTAGTTAGGGCTGGGTGTTGTCCGGTTTGAATGGCGTATTGTTCTGCCGGAAGACCGAATGAATCGTAACCCATCGGGTGCAGCACGTTGTATCCTTTCAATCTTTTGTATCTCGAAAAAATATCAGAAGCAATGTAACCCAGGGGGTGGCCCACATGCAAACCCGCTCCAGAAGGATAGGGAAACATGTCCAGCACGTAAAATTTAGGCTTTGATGTATCTGTATCTGCTTTAAACGTTTGGTTCTCCGCCCAAAACCCCTGCCACTTTTGTTCTATTTCTTTAAATTGGTAATCCATTACAACTGTTTACTTTATAGTAGCGCGAAATTAAGAAATAAAGGGTGTATCAGAAAGGTTATCCAAAGAAATCGGAATTTAACCAGTCTTAACGCAACCTTGTTTAATCAATAAACCTGAGTGGTCAAATTTCATTAGGGGCCTTCAATCGCATTTCAGCATGGTATCGCAAAATGCGATACCATGCTGAATAGGTTAATTAGGCTGATTTGCCTTTTCTCTTAAAACCTATTTCGGCTCTTGGTTCGCTTTCATTTTCAATGAATTTACTTAAATAAGTAAACAATACATCTATCTTTTCATCCTGCTTTATCAGTTTCTTTTCAACTTGCTCCACAAGTAGAGATACATCTTTATGTAGCAGTATAACCTCTCTTAACTTCACAAACACCTCAATATTACGTATACTCATTTGTATTGCCCTCTCACTCTTCAATACATTTGATAGCATAAGCACGCCATGTTCAGTAAATACATATGGAAAAGCCCCTCCAAGTACCTGTTTAGAAGGTATCGCATTTTGCGATACCATGTTTTCTACTTCTTGTTCGGTTAGTTGCATCATAAAGTTTTCAGGAAACCGCTCCTTATTACGCTTTACCTGCTCTCTTAAACGGATAGGCTTAACACCATAAAGTTCAGCAAGATCTCTATCCAGCATCACTTTCTGATCCCTAATCATATAGATCTTGCTTATTACTACTTCATCAGGTACGATTACTGTTTACATCGCTCATATTACAGATTTATCTATATTATATAATTTTTATTCCCTAAATTTAAATATAAAAATCATAAAGAACAGCTTAAATATTTATAATTTTGATAAAAGCATAGTTTGGGAGTCATTAGCATTTTTGGAGATCACCGATTTTGACCTCCAGTGGATATCTGATAGAGACCTTCTTTGTAAGGCCAAATCCGTATTAGACAACACCTAAGTTGCAGGGAGGTTGTTGTAAACAACAGCGCATCAAGTGCGGATAGAATGCGGATAGAGTGCGGATAGAGTGCGAGAAATTATCGCACTTGCCCCGCTTGTTATGCGCTTGTGATTTGTCCCTCACCCCCTTGTGTTTCCTGTACAGTCCCTGCAAGCTCCCCGGAACCAACATAGTTCCAAAAGCCCTGGATGCTTAGGCATAATCAGCAGCATTCAAGATAAAAGCCATTTAATTTATTTTACTGGCTTATATTTTTTATTTTCGCAATTCATAAATAAACATACATGGAAGAATTTGAAGTTAGCAACGCAGCTAAAAAAACCAAAACCATATACATATCAACCATATTTAGCATTACCCTGGTATTGCTCATGTTAGGTATGCTGGGTTTAATTCTGGTGCATGCAAAAAACCTTTCTAACTACGTAAAAGAGAACATTGTATTAAACATCATTGTAGATGAAGGTGCTAAGGAAACTGATGTACTGGCATTTAAAAATGAGTTAAACGCCAACCCGGCGATAAAGCAAACCCAATATGTAAACAAAGAGCTTGCTGCTAAGAACCTTACGCAAGACCTGGGCGAAGACTTTGTAAACTTTTTGGGCTATAACCCACTGCTCTCCACGGTAGATGTATATTTAAAAGCAGATTATGCCAACAACAAAAGCATCGATGCCTTAAAAAGCGCTATCGCCAAAAACCCCGTAGTTAAAGAAGTAATTTATCAAAGTTCTTTAATTGACATGGTTAACAAAAACATCAATGCCATTAGTATCGTTATTCTTGGCTTTGCCGGTATTTTGATTGTGATTTCTGTTGCCTTAATTAACAATACCATTCGGCTGGCTATCTATTCGCAGCGCTTTTTAATCAAAAGCATGCAATTGGTGGGTGCTACCAAAAACTTTATCCGCAGGCCTTTTGTACTTCTTGCCGCATTGCATGGGCTTATCGGTGCCTTTATCGCCGTGATTATGTTACTGGCCATTTTATTTTATGCACAGCAGGAAATTCCGGAAATTATCATTTTAAGAAACCCGGTTGAGTTTGGCTTTGTACTGTTATTTTTAGTAGGAATAGGTATCTTTATCACCGCTATCAGTACCACACTTGCCGTTAGCAAATATTTACGTTTAAAAATTTACGACCTTTACAGATAATGATAGAGAAAAAAACAGCTCCGGCACAACAGGAGAAAAAAAGTGAACTGGTGTTCACCAAACAGAATTACCAGTTGCTGATCATCAGCATCATCATTGTTATTGTAGGTTTTGCTTTAATGAGCGGCACAACAGACATCTACGACTTCAGAAAAACCACCCTGGCACCAATGGTAGTCTTATTCGGCTTCGGATTTGGAGTTTACGCTGTACTCAAAAAGTAACTAAATGAACGTTGTACAAGCCATTATCCTTGCCATTATAGAGGGGCTAACTGAATTTTTACCTGTATCTTCTACAGGCCATATGATCCTTGCCTCTTCCTACATGGGCATTGCATCAGACCCATTTGTGAAACTGTTTACAATTGTGATCCAACTTGGGGCCATCCTTTCTGTGGTGGTTCTCTACTTTAAACGCTTTTTTAAATCGCTAGATTTCTACTACAAATTGGTGGTGGCTTTTATCCCGGCAGCCGTTTTTGGATTGCTGCTGAGCGACAAAATTGACGAACTACTGGAAAGTCCGCTTACCGTTGCAGTATCTCTTGTTGTTGGCGGGGTAATCCTGCTTTTTGTAGACAAGTGGTTTAATAAAGCCATTATTCACACCGAAGAAGACATCAATTACCTTACTGCCTTAAAAATCGGCTTCTTCCAATGTATTGCCATGATTCCAGGTGTATCCAGATCAGGAGCCAGCATTGTAGGCGGGATGTCTATGAAATTGAGCAGAAAAGCGGCAGCAGAATTTTCATTTTTCCTGGCCGTACCTACCATGGTTGCTGCTACAGGCAAAAAATTATTGGACTTTTACAAAGAAGGACACACCATTACAAGTGATCAGTTTCAGGTATTGGCGGTGGGCAATGTTGTTGCTTTCATCGTTGCTTTACTGGCCATCAAAAGTTTTATTGGTTTCCTAAATAAATACGGATTCGTAGCCTTCGGCTGGTACCGTATTGTTGCAGGCTTAATCATCATTGCGCTGATCTACAGTGGTCATAGCATGCAAATTATATAATTGCCTTTTATTTTAGCTTAAGTTTTGAACAAAGAAAAATTACAGGAAAGCACTTTCAATTTTGCAGAAGGTGAACTATTACTGATCAACAAACCGTACGAGTGGACCAGTTTTGACGTAGTGGGCAAGATCAGAAATTCGTTGAAACCGCTGAAATTAAAAGTAGGTCATGCCGGGACTTTAGATCCGCTGGCTACAGGCCTCCTCATCCTTTGTACAGGTAAGCTAACCAAACAGATCGATACCTTTCAGGCACAGGAGAAAGAATATACCGGCACCATGATTTTGGGCGCAACTACGCCTTCTTTTGATTTAGAAACGGTGGTAGATCAGGAATTTTCTTTGGAAGGCATCACAGCAGATCAAATCTATGCAGCCACAGCTCCTTTTACAGGTGTAATTCAACAATATCCACCTCAACACTCAGCAGTTAAGGTAGATGGAGAACGTTCTTATTTAAAAGCCAGAAGAGGCGAAGAAACTGCAGTAAGACTGCGTGAAGTGACGGTTTCCGAATTTGAAATTACCCGCATAGCATTGCCCGAGGTCGATTTCAGGATTGTTTGCAGTAAAGGAACTTATATCCGCTCGCTGATTTCTGATTTTGGTAAACAACTTCATAACGGCGCTTATTTGTCTAAGTTGGTCCGTACCCGCAGCGGAGATTTTTTATTGGAAAATGCATTTGAGGTTGCAGATTTAGTTGCTTACCTTAGGGACAAAAGAGAGAAAGATGCGCGACAAACGGAAGCCCAGTAACCTCAACTTCGCAAAAAACACTATACTAGTCATCTGTGGCGTAATATCAGCCTGCTTTGGCCTCAAAAGCTTTTTATTACCCAGCGAATTTATTGATGGCGGGGTAACAGGAATTTCACTGTTGGTGAGCAACCTTACCGGTTTAAAACTCCCTTACCTGATTGTACTCATCAATATCCCTTTCGTGATCCTGGGTTACAAACAAATCAGCAAGACTTTTGCCATTAAAACGTCCATAGCCATTGCCGGATTGGCCATTGCCCTGGTATTTCTTCCCTTTCAGCCCGTAACGCATGATAAATTATTGATTGCCTTTTTCGGCGGACTTTTTTTAGGTGGTGGAATAGGCCTGGCCATGCGTGGTGGATGTGTAATTGACGGAACGGAAGTTTTAGCACTTTATTTAAGCAGAAAAAGTACACTCACGGTCGGCAACATCATCCTCATTTTAAACATTGTCATTTTCTCTTTTGCAGCCTGGTTAATTAACATTAACACGGCACTATATGCCATATTAACTTACCTCTCTGCTTCCAATACCATAGATTATATTATTAACGGGATTGAACAGTACACAGGGGTCACCATTATCTCAGACAAAAGCGACAGCATTAAAAAGTACATTATGTACAAAATGAAACGCGGTGTTACCGTTTATAAAGGCGAAGGCGGTTATGGCGTAAAAAGAGACATCGACATATTATACACGGTAGTCACTAAACTTGAGATGAGCAAGCTGCAGACTGCCATACGACAAATAGATCCCGACGCTTTTGTGATCCAGCAGCAAATTGCGGACATACGCGGCGGAGTAGTAAAAAGACAGGCACTACATTAATTATTGGTTTTGAAAATTTATCATTCCTTATCCGAGTTTAAAAAGCTGGATTGCGCAGTAACCACCATCGGCACATTTGACGGCGTGCATTTCGGTCATCATAACATTATCAAAAGACTCTGTGAACTTGCAAAAAACACACAGGGCGAAAGTGTAATTCTCACCTTTTTTCCTCATCCACGCCTCATTATTGAGCCCGAGAACCAGGATTTAAAGATGATCAATACCATTGTAGAAAAGGCAAAAATCCTTGAAGAACTTGGCGTCGACCATTTGATCATTACGCCTTTTACCAGAGATTTCTCTAACCTCAGCGCGGCCGAATATATTAAAGACATCCTTGTAGATACCATAGGTACCAGGCATATTATTGTGGGCTACGACCACCGTTTTGGCAAGAACCGTGAAGGTGGTATGCCAGAGCTGGAGCAATATTCTGGCATATATGGCTACGATATTGAAGTCATACCTGAACAAGATATCAATGATGTTGCCGTAAGTTCTACCAAAATACGCAGTGCTTTAATGGCGGGTGATGTGGCCCTGGCCGCAGAATATCTGGGCTATCATTTTTCTATCAGTGGTCCGGTAATTAAAGGCGATAAAATTGGCCGTACCATCGGTTATCCAACAGCAAATATCTTTGTACAGGAAACCTATAAATTGATTCCCGGTGATGGCATATATGCGGTTACGGTAGAAATACCAACCAGCGACAATCAGCATCTGGTATATAAAGGAATGGCTTATATTGGCCAGCGACCAACCATAAACGGAATGACCCGAAATATTGAAGTAAACATCTTTGACTTTGATCAGGAAATTTATGGACAGCACATTACCATGACCTTTTTAAAGTTCCTGCGTCACGATGTAAAATTTACCGGACTGGAGGCTTTAAAAGAGCAGCTAAAACTAGACAAAGAAAACACGCTGGCCTTCTTCAATTCCCGCTCTTAAAATGTAAGTATACGCACTTAAAGGTGCGCAGACTGCTAAGTAACGAGCTTTTTATGCAAAAAAAGCAGGTATTTTTCATATATTGGCAACAAACACAATTTGCCTATGATTCATTTACCGGTACTTATTGCAGACTTAGGATTGATACTTGCCGCAGCGGGTGTAACTACATTACTTTTCAAAAAGATCAAACAACCGCTGGTATTGGGCTATATTCTTGCCGGCTTACTGGTTGGGCCGCACATTAAATTCCTGCCTACCGTAACCGATAATGAAAGTGTACATATCTGGGCAGAAATTGGTGTTATCTTTTTATTGTTTAGCCTTGGTTTGGAATTTAGTTTCAAAAAACTGGTTAAAGTAGGTGGCTCGGCCTCCATTACCGCTATTGTTGAGGTAGTCTCTATGCTCCTGATCGGCTTTGTAGCGGGTAAAGCCATGGGTTGGGCTACAATGGACAGCATTTTTCTCGGCGGTATTTTATCCGTCTCTTCTACAACCATCATCATCCGCGCTTTTGAAGAGCTGGGTGTAAAGCATAAAAAGTTTGCAGGACTGGTTTTCGGGGTACTCATAGTAGAAGACCTGGTGGCCATTTTACTCCTGGTGCTGCTTTCTACCCTTGCCGTAAGTCAGCAATTTGCTGGTCTGGAAATGGTATTCTCCATCTTAAAATTATGTTTCTTCCTGGTGCTCTGGTTTATTGGCGGCATATTCCTTGTCCCCAGTTTTCTCAAAGCCACTAAAAAACTAATGAACGATGAAACGATGCTGATCGTTTCCATTGCCTTGTGTTTATTAATGGTGATGTTAGCCGTAAAAGTTGGTTTCTCTCCTGCCCTTGGTGCTTTTATTATGGGCTCTGTATTGGCAGAAACCACCCAGGCCGAAAAAATTGAACACCTCACCAAATCCGTTAAAGATTTGTTCGCAGCTATCTTCTTTGTTTCTGTAGGGATGTTGATTGAACCGGGAATCCTAATTGATTATGCGGTACCTATCCTGGTGATTACCATCGCTACAATTTTAGGTAAATTCTTAAGTTCAGGACTTGGTGCCCTTGTCTCCGGTCAGCCTTTAAAAACTGCGGTGCAAACCGGAATGAGCCTGGCACAAATCGGTGAATTCTCTTTCATCATCGCAACCCTTGGGCTCACCTTAAAAGTAACCAGTGATTTCCTTTATCCCATTGCAGTGGCTGTTTCGGCAATTACCACTTTTACCACACCCTATTTAATTAAAGCTTCAGAGCCCTTTTATCAGTTTTTAGCACGTAAACTACCGCAGAAATGGGTAGAAGCCATTAACAGATATAGCTCCAGTACAGCGGGAATTACCACCATGAGCGATTGGAAGACTTTCCTGAAATCGTACACCATTAATACCATTATCCACTCGGTGATCCTGATTGCCATCATATTCCTGGGTACGCAGTATTTGCAACCTTTTATTACTAAAAACATCATAAATGGCAATAAAGGCAGCATCATCAGTTTAATTGTCCTACTGGCCGTTATGGCACCTTTTTTATGGGCATTGGCCATCAAAAGAATAGAGCGTAAAGCCTATTCCCAATTGTGGCTAAACAAGAAATACACGCGGGGCCCGCTGATTGCATTGGAAGTATTCAGGACTGCACTAGCCATATTTTCGGTATGTTTCCTGATCTTTCAATTTTACAATACCTGGATCTCTACGGTCATCGCACTGACACTGATTATTTTAGTGATGGTTATTTTCTCCAGAAAGCTGCAGGCTTTTTACGACCGCCTGGAAAGTCGCTTTTTTTACAACCTTAATGCCCGGGAAGAACAGAACAAGCAGCCCGAGATTTTACCCTGGGATACACACTTAACAGAATTAACCGTTTCACCAGAATCAAAGCTAGTGGGCAAATCTCTTGTTGAGCTCTCCGTAAGAGAAAAATATGGTGTAAACATTGCCTTGATTGAAAGAGGGACAAAAATGATTCCTACCCCATCACGTGATGAGCGTTTGTATCCAAATGATAAAGTATTGCTGATTGGTACGGATGACCAGCTTGCCGCCATTACGGAACTGTTTGAAGGTTCTTCAGATGAAAATCAGGAGAGCTATTTCCCAAAAAAAGACATGACCCTGCAAAAGATCGTCATCAACAGCAGTTCTCCGGTTTTTGCGCAAACCATTCGTGATTCGGGCATCAGGGAGCAAACACAAGGATTGGTGGTAGGTATAGAGCGCCAGGGCAAGCGGATTTTAAATCCAGATTCTAACCTGGTCTTTGAAAACGACGACATTGTGTGGATTGTTGGCAACAACAAAAAGATCCCCGACTTGTTAAAGAAGACATGAAAATAGATCAGGAGAAGAGCGACTTTTTAGATGAAATGCTTGAGCACTGGAAAGATGAACAGTTGCTTAAACCAGATCAGGTTGCCAGACTTAAAGCCAGCTATGAAGCCAAATCTTTTGACTGGCGGAGGCTGGCACAGTATTCTTTCTGGATTGCAATGGCCTGCGGGGTAATTGCCCTGGGTGCTTTGCTGGTAGACAATACCATTCTCCTTTACTTAGAAAAACTATACGATACCCCTGACGGTATCATTAGCCTGTTGTCATTTCTGGCTGCCGCAGCTTTGTACTGGAGGAGCTTTAAAAGGAAGAAGTCATCTCCAGAGCAAGTGTTTAGCAATGATGCCATCATTTTTACTGCCGTGATGTTAACAGCCAACGGTATTGCCTATTTGGGTAAGGCCATCGGTAACGGGGGCACGCATTTCTCCCTGCTCATTCTATTTTCTGTATTTATTTACGGAATTCTCGCCTACCTCTTCAAATCAAGGCTAATCTGGGTATTTGTACTCATTTCTCTCGGTGCCTGGTTTGGAACAGAGACGGGTTACCTTTCCAGGGGCAATTTATATTTCCTGGGGATGAACTACCCTCTACGTTTCGCGCTCTTCGGTTTGCTGCTTACTGCAACCTCGGTACTGCTCCGCAAGTCAAAATTCTTCCAATATTTCCAGATGACAAGCTACATCTGTGGCATGGTCTATCTTTTTGTATCCTTATGGCTCATCTCTGTTTTTGGTAATTTTGGCACCTTAGATCAGTGGTACGGCATTAAGCAAATCACATTATTCTACTGGGCAATCATCTCTGCGGCTTTTTGTGGCATCAGCATCTTTGCAGGTTTAAAGTTCAGAGATGAAGTAGCCAGGGAATTTGGCATCACTTTTTTATTTCTGAACCTCTACACCCGTTACTTCGAATATTTTTGGGACAGTTGGCACAAGGCTTTATTTTTCTGCGTACTGGCGGCATCCTTCTGGCTCATTGGCAGAAAAGCGGAAAAAATATGGAACCTGGAATTTTTAAAGAAAGATTAGGGATAAGTATTAATTACTGGCGGATAAAATGCACGTAAATTACTTTTCCGATATGATAGGCCGAAAGTGTAAAAAACAAAATTGCAATGCTTTTATTGATGATGTAACTGCTTAGCGTAAACTTTTCCTGAATGTAACCGGCAAAGCGCGCAAAACCATATAAGGCTATGGCTGCACCAATTCCGGAGCCAATGCTAAACACGCCTAATGACAGGTAACCAATATTGATCCATTCATGAGAAATGAGGTAAGTACCCAGAAAAAGCCAATATGGAATTTGCATAGGGTTTAGAATGCCAAGCAACAGGCCATAGCGGATGCTGTCTTTATTGTCTGTAGTGTCTGTATTGGGCATTTCTTTTCTGGAACGCCAGGTTACCACGCCCAGTATCAGAAAAACAAAAATCATTGCAATATCAATGGTCTGCCCCAGCTTAACCGTACTGGATAACCATTGTACAAAGCGCATCACGGCAAAAGTAAATACCATTTCTACCAGGCCAAAGGCAATTATAAAAGAATAAGCCTGTTTTAAGCCCTTGTTAATGGTAATCTGAGCTACAGTTAAGTTGATATTACCTGGGGGGATGTAACCAATGGCATTACATACAATCCCCAGGAAAAAGGTTAGAAATAGCATGGACGAAGATACATTTTATTTCAAATGTGCTTTTAAATACTTTCCGGTATAAGAGTCTTTTGCTTTCAGCAAATCTTCTGGCTTACCTTCAAAGACTACATTGCCCCCCTTATCACCACCTTCCGGGCCAATATCAATTACCCAATCGGCAGATTTAATCATGTCCATATTGTGCTCAATCACCAGAATGGTATTGCCTTGTTCAACCAGGGTATTCAATGCAATCAAAAGTTTTTTGATGTCATGAAAATGGAGTCCGGTAGTAGGTTCATCAAAAATGAACATCGTTTTATTGGCATTATTGCCCTTAATTAAAAAGGAAGCCAGTTTAATACGCTGCGCTTCACCTCCAGATAAGGTATTGGAAGATTGGCCCAGATGAACATAGCCCAATCCAACATCTACCAAAGGTTGCAGCTTGGCTAAAATTTTAGGTTCAGTGGCAAAAAATGTTACAGCATCTTCTATGGTAAGTTCCAGGATATCAGCCACATTTTTATCCTGGTAAGTCACATCAAGCACATGCTGTTTAAACCTGCGCCCCGCACAGGCTTCACAAGGCAAAAAGATATCAGCCATGAACTGCATTTCTATCTTCACCTCTCCTTCACCCTGGCAAACGTCACAGCGCCCGCCTTCTACGTTAAATGAAAAGGCTGCTGGCTTTAAGCCGGCCGCTTTAGAAGCAGGCAAAGCGGCAAACAAGGCCCTCACATCGTCCCATGCTTTAACATAGGTTACCGGGTTTGAACGGGATGATCTGCCAATCGGATTCTGATCTACCATCTCTACCTGGCTCACCAAATCATAATTCCCATAAATCCCATCATAAGCCCCCGTTTGCTCACCAGCGTAGTTACCGATGGCCTTTTGCAAGGCAGGGTACAATATTTTTTTAACAAGACTGGTCTTTCCAGAACCAGAAACACCACTCACTACGGTAAAAATTCCCAATGGAAATTTTACATCAATGTTTTTAAGGTTGTTTTCCCGGGCCCCTTTTACCAGAATATGATCAGCCCATTTTCTGCGTTGGGCAGGAACTACTATATTTTCCTTCCCAGAAAGATACATTCCGGTAAGGCTTTTTTTATCCTTAATAATTTCATCATAAGTGCCACTAAACACGAGGTTACCACCATGAGTACCTGCTTCTGGCCCAATATCAATGATATGATCTGCCGCACGCATCATCTCCTCTTCGTGCTCTACCACAATTACGGTATTACCCACATTGCGTAAGGACTGCAATACTTCAATGAGTTTATTGGTATCACGCGGATGCAGTCCGATACTCGGCTCATCCAGCACATAAATGGAACCAACAAGGGAACTTCCCAGGGAAGTAGCAAGATTGATGCGCTGTGACTCTCCGCCAGAAAGGGTATTGGATAAACGGTTTAAAGTTAAATACCCTAAACCAACGTTATTAAGATATAAAATCCGGTTCTCAATTTCGGACAGCAGGCGTTTAGAAATCTTTTGATCAGTCTCTGACAGGTTCAGGTGTTCAAAAAACTCGCCAATTTTTGCCAAAGGCATCAACACCACATCAATGATAGATTTACCGGCAATTTTTACATAAGAGGCATCTTTACGCAGGCGCGAACCCTTACAATCGGGACAAACGGTTTTTCCGCGGTAACGCGAAAGCATTACCCGATATTGAATTTTATAGGTTTGCTCTTCCAGTTCTTTAAAGAAATCATCCAGTCCCGCAAAGTATTTATTTCCTGTCCACAACAAACGCTGTTGCTTTTCAGTCAGTTCGCTATAAGAACGATGAATCGGAAAGTCAAATTTATCTGCGCTCTTGATCAGTTTATTTAACCATTCGCGCATTTTTTCACCACGCCATGGTGCTATGGCACTATCGTAAACACTTTTGCTTTTATCAGGAATAACCAGGTCTTCGTCAATGCCAATTACATTACCATAACCTTCACATCTTTTACAAGCCCCATACGGATTGTTAAAGCTAAAAAAGTTTGGTGTAGGCTCTTCAAATTTGATCCCGTCAAGTTCAAATCGATCGCTGAAGGAAGTTGTTGTACCATCATGGGCGACAAAGCAATCCCCCCGGCCTTCAAAAAATGCCGTTTGCACAGAATCTGCAATCCGGCTTAATGTTTCCTCTTCCTGGTTTACAACAATCCTGTCAATTAATATCTTTACGGTAGACTGATCACCAAGTTCCACATCGTTAAAAGCCTCATCTTCCAGAATGGTCTCAATCTTCTGAATTTCATCATTCAGGTAAACCCTTAAAAATCCCTTTTGCAGCAACACCGCCAGTTCCTCCTTAATAGAACGTGTATTGTGCGGATGTAAAGGACAGGAAATAATAATGGTTTCATCCTCACCTAAAGCGGTGATAAACTCTACAACACTGGTTACGGTATCCTTCTTAACTACTTCGCCCGATTCGGGAGAATACGTTTTTCCGATTCTGGAAAACAGCAGTTTAAGGTAATCATAGATTTCTGTTGAAGTACCTACGGTAGAGCGTGGATTTGAAGTAATTACTTTTTGCTCAATGGCAATGGCAGGGGCAATACCTTTAATGTAATCTACATCAGGCTTATTCATCCTGCCCATAAATTGCCGGGCATAGGCAGAAAGACTTTCTACATATCTTCTCTGGCCTTCAGCATATAAAGTATCAAAAGCCAGGGAAGATTTCCCCGAACCCGACATGCCTGTAATGACAACAAGCTGGTTCTTTGGAATGGCCACATCAATGTTTTTAAGATTGTGTACCCTGGCGCCTTTTATGATGATATTTTTATGTGGATCTTTTTCGATTTCCTTACTCATTTATCTATGGATAGATTACTGCAAATATAACCCAAATAACGCAATTATAGTTTTTTAAAGGCCGCAAGAAATTGGGGCCTCACAGGAATTTAAAAAAAATTAACACTTTAATAATTGGATTCTATTAAAAAAAATGCTTCTTTTGAATAAATCAAACTAACTAACATTTTTATCCACCCCCAAACCTCATAGGAGAACACTATCGATAACACATTTACATAGGTATTTTTTAACAAACGGAAAAAGAGCATTTTAGCATGAATACTCCTATGAAATTACAGTTAGACAGTGATCAGGATTTAGTGACGTTATATATTAACGGTGATGAATCTGTTTTGGAAGAACTTATTAGAAGGCACAAATCTAAAATATACACTTCCATTTATTTACTGGTAAAAGACCAGTATCTGGCAGAGGATATTTTTCAGGACACCTTCATAAAAGTCATTAACACCCTGCGTTCGGGCAAATACAATGAAGAGGGTAAATTTTTACCATGGGTATTACGGATCTCCCACAATTTAGTTATCGATCATTTCAGAAAAGAAAAGCGCAGTCCGGTTATGGTGAGTGCAGACGACGATAACGATGTATTGAGTATGGTACCCATCCATGAAGAAAGTGCTGAAGACAGGATACTGAGAAACCAAACTTATACAGACCTGCAAGCGATGATTCATCTACTTCCTGAAGACCAGAAAGAAGTTTTGATTATGCGTCACTATGCAGATTTAAGCTTTAAAGAAATTGCGGATTTAACAGCTGTGAGCATCAATACTGCACTGGGAAGAATGCGCTATGCATTGAGCAACTTACGTAAAATGATGAAAATAAAAGAGGTGAGTTGAGGTTGGAAAAGGGGAATTTCATTTTATGTTAAAAACAATTTTAAGCACCTAAAATAAAAGGTAAATTAATACGTTAAATACATAACAATCAAAAACCTCTGTCTGCTTATGATAACAATTTCTACCACAACTATTCACAACAACCAGCTTCAAAAAAACTCAGAAATTTTGAGTGTTGAACTTTTTGAAGAATCTGAAGAAGCATTTTACGACAGCATCAGGCTTGACCTCGATTTGCTGATTAGAGTTCCAAAAGAAGAAACCATAGATCGTATTCTTGCTTATTCCAGGGCAAAAATTTAAATGAATCAGGCCGTATCGAGAAGATATAGGCCTGATTTTATTTTTCTATGCTATCTTTGCGCATGACCAAAAAAGAAAGGTATCAGCTTTTCGTTGCTCATTTTTCTGCAAAACAACCGGATGCAGAAACAGAGCTTCATTATCATAATCCATTTCAACTGCTGATTGCTGTGATCTTGTCTGCACAATGCACAGACAAAAGAATCAATATGATTACCCCGGCCTTATTTCAACGTTTTCCAACACCGGCAAGTTTGGCAGAAGTTACGCCTGATCTGGTTTTTGATTACATCAGAAGTGTAAGTTATCCGAACAATAAAGCCAAACACCTGGTAGGTATGGCTAATATGCTGCTAAATGATTTTAACAGTGAAGTGCCCTCTGATATTGATGAACTGCAAAAATTACCTGGGGTGGGCCGTAAAACGGCAAACGTAATTGCATCTGTGGTATATAACGCTCCTGCTATGGCGGTAGATACGCATGTATTCAGGGTAGCCAACAGACTGGGCCTAACCAATGGAAAAACACCGCTTGCGGTAGAAAAAGACCTTGTTAAAAATTTACCGCAGGAAGTTATACATGTAGCCCACCACTGGTTGATCTTGCATGGCCGCTACGTTTGCGTTGCACGTTCTCCTAAATGCAACATTTGCGAGATTACGCACATTTGCAGATACTTTAATAAAATTGTGCTTCCGGCTAAATTAATTAGCGAAAGCAAAAATCAGCATATGATTAAGCTATAAGGTACGATAATAAATTTGTATAATCCAAAACAAACCACTACTTTTGCTAATATTATTAGCTGTTATAATAATTACACAATTGAATTTTAACAAAAAATATTCTATATTTACGCATATACGTTAACGAAATGAATCCAAACGCAGAGAAATTAAAAGCATTACAACTTACGCTTGATAAGTTGGAAAAATCTTACGGTAAAGGCGCTGTAATGAAACTTGGTGATGCAGCAATTGAATCTATAGAGGCGATCTCCACAGGTTCTATTGGCTTAGACATTGCTTTAGGTATAGGCGGCGTGCCTAAAGGCAGGGTAATTGAAATTTACGGACCGGAGTCTTCTGGTAAAACTACCTTAGCCACTCATATTATTGCTGAAGCGCAAAAGAAAGGTGGAATGGCTGCATTTATTGATGCGGAGCATGCCTTTGATAAATTTTACGCAAAAAAGCTTGGTGTTGATGTAGATAATCTATTGATTGCACAGCCTGATAACGGAGAACAAGCTTTAGAAATTGCAGAAAACCTGATCCGTTCTGGCGCTATTGATGTAATCATTATTGACTCTGTTGCGGCATTGGTACCTAAAGCAGAGATTGAAGGTGAAATGGGTGATTCTAAAATGGGTCTTCAGGCTCGCTTAATGTCACAAGCTTTGCGTAAGTTAACCGGAACAATTGCTAAAACAGGATGCTGCTGTATTTTCATCAACCAGTTGCGTGAAAAAATCGGGGTAATGTTTGGAAATCCTGAAACCACTACTGGTGGTAACGCACTTAAGTTTTATGCTTCTGTACGTTTAGACATCAGAAGAACTTCACAGATTAAAGATGCGGACGAAGTTTCCGGAAACAGGGTAAAAGTAAAAATTGTTAAAAATAAAGTTGCTCCTCCTTTCCGACTGGCAGAATTTGACATCATGTTCGGCCAAGGGATCTCTAAAGTAGGAGAAATCATTGACCTTGGTGTAGATTTTAACATCATCAAAAAAGCTGGCTCATGGTTCTCTTATGGAGATACTAAACTGGGACAGGGACGTGATGCTGTTAAAACTTTATTGCTGGACAATCCTGAACTTGCTGACGAGATTGAAGCTAAAATCAGGGTAGAGGTAACAGGCGAAAAATTAGAAGAGAAAAGCTAAGTGCTAAATCCTTTTACAAACGAAAGGCTGCCGGTGTGTACATCGGCAGCCTTTTTGTTTATCGGTAGCTGGGAGACTGTGATTTGAGCGTTGCGCCTTCTCCTGTCTCCATAAAATTGATATCGTACTTTAAAATAGAATACAGGGCAATCAAGGCCATGGCCACCAATACCAGCAAGCCCAGGTAATTTCTGTTTTTATCTTTTTTGATCATCCAAACCACAAAAACAATTAAGGGGATGAGCATTAACCCAAAAAATATATAACTCGCTGCATTCATAATCTATAATTAAATATTAAAACTCCATTCTTGATGCAGGCGCCACATCCTGGCCTACAAAATCATTTTTCATAAACTTATAATGCCCCGCAATGGCAATCATAGCCGCGTTGTCGGTACAGTATTCAAAAGCGGGAATAAATACATTCCATCCTAACTTTTTAGCCTCTTCCTGCAAGGTAGCGCGCAGTCCACTATTTGCTGATACACCGCCCGCAATGGCAATATCCTTAATCCCATATTCTAATGCAGCCTTTTTTAGCTTGATCAGTAGAATATTCACAATGCTGTGCTGAACGGATGCACAAATATCATCCAGGTTTTCCTCAATAAAGTTAGGGTTTTCTTTTACTTTGTCCCTGATAAAATATAAGATAGCGGTTTTGAATCCACTAAAACTATAATCAAAGTTCTTGATCTGCGGCACAGGGAAAGTATAAGCAAGGGGATTCCCGTTTTTTGCATGCTTGTCTATCAAAGGTCCACCAGGATAAGGCAAATTCAGGATCTTGGCCGTTTTATCAAAAGCTTCTCCCGCTGCATCGTCCATCGTCTCTCCTATAATTTCCATCTGATCAAAATCCCTCACAATCACAATCTGTGTGTGTCCACCAGAAACAGTGAGACATAAGAATGGAAAAGTAGGTTTTGGATCTTCAATAAAATGGGCCAGAATATGTGCATGCATATGGTTTACAGCAATCAAAGGCAGATCAAGCGCCAGTGCAAATGATTTTGCAAAAGAAACCCCCACCAATAAAGCACCCAATAAACCAGGACCGCGTGTAAAAGCTACTGCATTGATGTCCTTTTTACTTACATTAGCATCGATTAATGCTTGTTGCACAACGGGAATGATGTTTTGCTGGTGTACCCTGGAGGCTAACTCTGGAATTACACCACCATAATTTTGATGAATAGTTTGGTTTGCGATAACATTGGCAGTAATTTTGCCGTTGTTACAGACAGCAACTGAAGTTTCATCACAAGAAGATTCGATAGCAAGTATTACAGACACAGTTATTATTATTAAGCTACAAAAATATCAAAAAACTATTAAAAATACTTCTTTGGTTTATTGCATCCATTTTGCTGCTGGTTGCAATTGTCTTATTCTCCCTGCAATTCAGGCAGGTGCAGACTTATGTAGCTAAAAAGGCAACAGCTTACCTTTCCAAAGAGCTTAATACTACCGTTTCTTTAAAAAGCATTTACATCAAACCTTTTAAATCTGTTGTACTGGAAGATTTATTGGTACTGGACTTACAGAAGGATACTTTATTGAGTACACCGAAGTTTTTGGTAGACCTGAATGTCTTTTCTTTAAAGCAGCGGCTTATTGATGTAAACACCATTCAACTCAACAATGGCTCTTTTTTCCTCAAATCTTATAAAGATAAATCTACCAACCTGGATTTCATCATAGATTATTTCAGCGGTTCTGACACGACTACTAAAAAAACAGCGCCTAAGGGCAAGCCGTATACCGTTACTTTTGACAGGGTGATATTAAACAACATCAGCTTTAAATACAAAAACCTAAAATATGCGGATACGGTGATGAATGAAGTAAATTTCGACGATATCCAGCTTACACAGCTTAACGGGATTTTCGAGAACCTGAACACTTCAGACTATATCCTGCAAGCCAACATTAAAAATCTGAATTTCAAAGAGAAAAGTGGTTTTTACCTTAAAAACCTTTCCGCTTTTACCACTATAGACACCAATAAAATAGAATTGGAAAAACTGTTACTGGTTACTAACCAGAGCAGGTTAAGCGACTACTACCTGATGCGCTTTAGCAGTTTTAGCGATTTTAATGATTATGTGAACAAGGTAAGGATGAAAGGCAGGTTCAAAAACAGTCACCTTTCTTCAAGAGATGTCGCTTATTTTGCGCCTGAACTGAGTAAAATGAAGCTGGACATTGATATTGATGGTGAAGTTACTGGCCTTGTAAACAATTTAAAAGCCAAAAAGCTTTCTTTAAAAGCGGGTAAAGCAACTTATATTAAAGGTGATTTTGCCTTAAAGGGCCTTCCTGATTTAGAGGAAACTTTTATGGACCTTAAAATTGACATGGCCGGCACCAATAAAAAGGACCTTGATGCCTTGTTAAGCAGTACCACTGGTAAACGGGTAAAACTGATCCCTAACATCGTCAACAAATTTGGCAACATCAATTTTAACGGCTCCTTTACTGGCTTTCAAAATGACTTTATTGCTTATGGTGAGTTTAAAACCAAATTGGGAAGATTGGTCTCGGATGTAAACATGAAGATCAATAAAAAAGGTGTGCCAGCTTACTCTGGAAATGTAAAAACCTACGACTTTAATATTGGCGACTTGCTGGACGAAAAAACACTCGGCAGGGTTACCGCAGCGGTTAACATAGAAGGCAGGGGTACAGAGATTAAAGACCTGAAAGAAAAAATAAATGGCGACATCACCTATATAGATTTTAACGACTACCGTTACCGAAATGTTAAGCTAAACGGTACGTTTGATCAGAAATTCTTTGAGGGCAGCCTCAGCATTAACGATAAAAATGTACAGTTGACTTTTGATGGCGGCGTAAATTTAAATCCAACATTACCTGTCTTTGCTTTTAATGCCACCATTAAAAACGCAAAGCTTAAAGCCCTTAAACTATTTAAGGACTCTTTGAAAGTGGACGCTGTTTTTAGCACTAATTTTTCTGGCAATAACCTGAACAACATTCAAGGAAAACTCTCTATTGAAAAGATCAGGCTAGACAATGTTAAAGGCATTTACAACATTGATTCGGTACAATTACGAGCCCGTGGCCTGGGTATTGACAGGGAGCTTACTGTAGAATCGGATATTTTTGATGCCAGCATTAAAGGTCAATACGATTTAAATACACTTCCTTCTTACTATAAAGCTTTGGCAAAAACCTATGTACCTTCCTTAAAGACGGACATTGTAAAGTTTGGGGAACAGAATTTCCAGTTTGACCTTAGGATTAAACGTTTTGAACCCATTGCGGAACTTGTGGCTCCCGGACTTAATATCGAAGATCAGGCGATACTGATTGGTAATTTCAATTCGCAACAAAATATTGCTACGCTAAACGGGTTTGTAAAGAAAATCACCTACAAAGGCATCGTAGTTAACAACCTGATCCTGGACGAAAACACCAACAATAATCAGCTGCAGGCCATTATTACCTCAGACCGTGTAGACCTCAACGATAGTTTATACATCAAGAACGTCAACATCTCCAACATTTTAAGAAATGACAGTCTCGCGCTCAACTTAAAGTTATCCAACGCTGATGACGTGAACCAGTTGGATTTAAACGGCCTGGTAGAGTTTTCTGCAGATACCACAGCTAAAATCAGCATCCTGCCTTCTATCTTAAAAATCAACAGTGAGGAATGGGCCATTCAGGAAAAGGTACGCATCAATTTTAACGACTCTAAAACCGAAATCAGCAATTTTGACCTCAGTAATGGCATACAGAAACTGACCATTGATGGGATTTTATCTGATGACCCTGAAGACATGCTAACTGTTGGCTTTAATAACTTTAGCCTGAAAACGCTTAATCCTTTTGTGAAAACACTTGGGGTTACGCTTGGAGGAAACCTAAACGGAAAAACCCAATTGAGCAACCTGCTTAAGTCTCCCGTGGTCAAAGACGATTTAAAGATTGATTCGTTAACCTTCAATGACACCTATATTGGGAGCCTGATTGAAACCTCTTCTTACGACCAGGACAAAAATGTGGCTAATATTTTTACCCAAATCTTAAATGCCAACAAGGAAACTTTTAAAATTGAGGGGAGCTTAAATTTGGCTGATAAGCTGATTGATTTGGGTGTAAGTATGGATGATAGTGAACTCACCGTACTGGAACCTTTTGTAAAAACACTGGTATCGGACTTAAAAGGGAATATCAATGCGGACTTAACAGTTAAAGGCCCATTTTCTAAACCTGAGATCAATGGGTCGTTATCACTGGAGAAAGCACAACTTACCGTAAACTATCTTAAAACCAGATACACCATCTCTGATGATGTTGCTGTTGAAAATAGTGTAATTAAAATCAACGACCTTAAACTGAAGGATATTGACAACAATGAAGCCATAGCAAATGGAACGGTTGATCTTAACAACATTGACAATCCTGATTTAGACATTAATGTTGATGCCACCCGGTTTATGGCCTTAAACACAACAGCTAAAGACAATGCGATTTATTATGGGCAGGCCTACGCTACGGGTAACTTTAAATTTAAAGGGCCTACTAACCGCATGTTTATTGGTATTGATGCTAAAACGGAGAAGGGCACTGTATTTAACTTGCCTTTAAACAGCTCTGAAACAGTGACCAGCAAAGATTTCATTACTTTTTTGAGCAAAGATACCGCCAATACCGTAAAAAAAGCCACCAGCTTTGACGGTTTAACAATGAGCTTTAAACTGCAGGTTGACCCCAACAGTACGGCCAATATTTATACTACACTGGGCAACCTTAGCGGCAAGGGAAATGGCGACCTGAACCTGGAAATTAATAGTCTGGGTGATTTTGAAATGCAGGGCGATTACATCATTGAATCTGGTAGTTTTGATTTCACAGCACAGGAGGTTATCAATAAAAAATTTACGATCCGTCAGGGTGGAACCATCCGCTGGACAGGCAATCCTACTGCAGCACAAATTCAGCTTAAAGCCATTTATGCGCTCAGGGCAAACTTAAGTGATTTATATACGGCAGCAAACCGCGACCGGAGTAGCAATGCAAATGAACGGGTATCTACAGAAGTAGAAATGGGCCTATCCGGCTTACTCTTAAAGCCAGATATTAAACTGGATATCTTTTTCCCTTCCAACCCTGCCATTAAAGAAGAGCTGCAGGCTTATTTTAATGATGAGAACAACCTGAACCTTCAGGCTTTTAGTTTGATCATTAGAAGGAGTTTTGCACCTGGTACAGGTGCGGCAAATTTGGGCGAGCAATTGACCTCTGGTGTAACGAGTACGGCCACTGAACTGCTCTTTAATCAGTTTAACAATGTGCTTTCTTCTTTAAACCTGGACTTTGTAGACATCAACATCAGGTCTTTAAGTGAGGCCAATGCTTCTTTTAAGTTTTTTAACGACAGGATCATTTTGAATGCGGGTATTGTAGACAGAAGAAGTACGAGTGACCTCTCACCTATTGGGTTTACCAAAAATAATGTGGGTAGCGAGGTAGAGATTCTGGCCCTGATTAAAAAGGATGGAAGTTTAATTGGTAAGCTGGCCAATAAGCCACCAACGCAGCAAAGTATTTTTACCAATTCTGGTATTAACCAAAATACCAATGTCACTTCATTGGGTCTGATTTACACGCAACAGTTTGATAACTTCAGGGAATTTTTGCAAAAGATAAGCGGTCAGTACAAACGGAATCAAAAGAAAAAGCAGGAGGAAGAGGCTAAAAAAGATGCCATTCCACCTGCTCAACGCAAAGACATGATCATTGAAACATTAAAGAAGAGCAAAAAATAACTTTGCTCTTCTTCAAATGATTTTATCCTTTCATAATCTGGTGTCCCATTTTATCTCTTTTGGTCTTTAAATAAGACTCATTGTGGACATTACTTTCTATCTCTATCGCAATGTTTTCTACAATCTCTAAATCGTAGCCAATGAGGCCGGCACGTTTAGTTGGATTATTAGAGAGCAGGCGCATTTTGGTTACCCCCTGATCTCTTAATATCTGTGCCCCTACGCCGTAATCACGTTCGTCTCCCTTAAAGCCCAATTTAATATTGGCTTCTACCGTATCAAAACCAGCATCCTGTAAGTTATATGACCTCAGTTTATTGATCAGGCCTATACCACGACCTTCCTGATTCATGTAAACAATGATGCCTTTACCTTCTTTCTGAATCATCTCCATTGCTTTGTGCAACTGCGGCCCGCAATCACAACGGCATGAGCCAAAAATATCGCCTGTTACACAAGAACTATGTACACGTACCAATACGGGCTCATCTTCCTTCCACTCTCCCTTTGTTAAGGCCAGGTGATTGGCGCCATTATCCAGCTGAGTATAAGCCGTCATTTTAAAATCTCCCCATTGGGTAGGCAGGTTTACGGTAACCTCTTGTTTAATCAAACTCTCCTTACTCAATCGGTAAGCGATCAAATCTTTAATGGAGATAATTTTAAGCTGGTGCTGTGCTGCAATTTTAATCAAATCGGGCATGCGTGCCATTTCACCATCATCCTTCATAATCTCTACCAGTACGCCAGCAGGTTCCATACCCGCAAGCATGGCCAAATCTACCGCAGCTTCAGTATGTCCAGACCTTCTCAATACGCCGCCGTCTTTAGCGCGCAATGGGAAAATGTGTCCCGGCCTGCCCAATTCTGCAGGGTCAGTATCTGGATTTACCAGCGCCAATATTGTTTTAGAGCGGTCTGAGGCAGAGATACCTGTTGTACAACCATGACCTACAAGGTCAACCGATACCGTAAAGTTGGTTTCATAAGCAGCAGTGTTTTTACCCACCATCAACTCAAGTTCCAACTCATCACATCTTTGCTCGGTTAAAGGCGCACAGATCAATCCGCGGCCATAGGTAGCCATAAAGTTAATCACCTCTGGAGTTGCGTTGCCGGCGGCAGTTAAGAAGTCTCCTTCGTTCTCCCTGTCTTCATCATCAACAACAATTATGATTTTACCATCTTTTATATCTGCAATAGCTTCTTCTATTGTATTCAGTATAGTGTCCATTTTATGAATATTAGTATTCTTAGCACCTGAAAAGCAATTTCTGCTGCTATAGAATGATGAAACAAAGTTACAACCTAAATATATATTTACGCTTTAAAAATATCATGGCTAAGTAATCAAAATTAGCTGCTGATCTGGCCACCTTTTGATTTCTTTTTAAAGAGGTTTGCAAAAAACACCTTGTAAGCACCGATATCGAACAGCGCAGAATCTGCCGTAGCTTTATAGGTTAGAAATGCACCCAAGGGGCTCAATACTATGATGGCCAGCCAGATTCCCAGAATTGGATTGATGTTGCCCTGATTTGCCGACTTTTCTGCTACGGTAGAAATGATGTGGTAAATTAAGAAAAATACGATAGCCATTACTACTGGCAAACCCAAACCACCTTTTCTGATGATAGCCCCGAGTGGCGCCCCGATAAAAAACAGCAGGATACAGGATACGGCGAGGGTAAATTTACGCTGGTATTCTACTCTTGCTTTGATGATATTTTTTACGCGATCGTCATGATCTGGCACCTTATTGCTCAACGTTTGGCTAATGGATTGCGCCTGATCCAGTGCGCTCTGTACTGCGCCCAATTGTTGGTTCTTCGGAATGGTTTTAAGAATATCTCCTTCTATTTTTTTTGGGGGAATAACAATTTTGGTATATCCTTTATTGGCATTGTTTTGCTTGTAATAACTTGCCAAAACGGTATTGGAGAAATTGTTTATACTATCTAGCTCTCTCTTTAACGAATCTGCTTTTCTGCTCAATCCTTTTAAGTTTAGCATTGCGGTATTGCCCCTAAAGCTATTCTCGTCAGTCTTGCCAAGCTTAAAACTAGAGAAGTCGAATTTCTGTTCTGTTTCTTTAAAACGCATTCGATAGAGTTCCTGCCTGGGGTTATATGAAGTGCTTTTACCTGCAGATTCCTCGTACCTTACACCATTATTGAGCTTTAAAATTAAATATTTTTCATCAGCGGTCTTACCCATTTTACCATCTTTTGCAATGATAATTTTAGCAATGCCGTTGTTTCCACTGTGGTCGTAAATCATGATGCCTTCTAAACGACCGTCCTCGTATTTTTTATCTACCCTGATAGAATATCCGGGAATACTGTTATTGAAAACACCTTCTTTAATTAGAAAGGAGAGCTTTTTATTACGAACATCCCAAAGCAGGGAGCCGAACTTCAGATTGGCTTTTGGCAGCATATAATCTGAAAAGAGAAAGGAGCCAATGGCGATGAATATAATACAGATAAACAAAGGCTTCATGGCACTTCGTAAAGAAATACCAGCTGATTTAATGGCCACCAGCTCATAGTTTTCTCCCAGGGTCCCAAAAGTGGAGATAGAAGACAAAAGAATGGCCAATGGTAAAGCCATGGAAACATTGGCAGCAGATGCGTAAAACATCAGCTCCAAAATCATATACCATTCAAAGCCCTTTCCTATTAAATCGTCTACGTATTTAAAAAGGAAAAGCATTAAAAGGATAAACATCACAATAAAAAATGTGACGATAAACGGTTTAACAAATGCTTTGATCAGCAGTAAATGAATCTTTTTCAAGATACAAAGGTAGGCAAAGGAGCAGAAAAATTAAGCACCAATTACACTGTGCAGGTAAGTTATTTGATTATCCCAGATCAACGTACGTTCCTTTAGGGTATCCTCGGTTGCAAAATCTGTAATGGCCAGTGCAACGTCATTGGTTAGCTCGTCCTGGATGATTTCCATTTCAAAATAGCAATGAGGTTCGTCATCCAGCCATTTAAATTTAACTAGTTTGTTCTCCTTTATGCTAAGCAGTTTGGCCTTTTGAACCTCATCATCCCATGAAAAGATGTAAACCTGGTCTTTAAATACCACATCATCGGCAAACCATTGCGACAGACCATTCGGCTCACTGATAAACGAGAACAATATTCGTGGTGAGGATTTTAACTCATATTCTAATGTGAACTTTTTCTTTTCTGACATCTGCGACCCTTATGTAATTTGAGTTATTTTAACAATTTTCATTATTTTGTTTCTAAAGAAAAGTAAATTATTCTATATTTGCAACTCTTTAAAAAATCAGCCTGGTTTTTTAATAACCAAAAGCCCGGCGGGGTAGCTCAGATGGTTAGAGCGCAGGATTCATAACCCTGAGGTCGGCAGTTCGATCCTGCTCCCCGCTACAGATTAAAAGCCTCTAGATTTACATCTAGAGGCTTTTTCGCTTTTTGTAAAAAACAGATACAAAATAAAGGGATCAATGAACAATACCAAATACTGCGGAGTGCAAATATTTTTTCCTTTGTTAAGCATACTATTGAGTTAACCCCGTCAGATGTTCAAAACATAGCTAGTGCTGCGTCCTCCGCCTTTTTCTTTCAGCATTACACCTTGTTCTATTAGGTTCAATATACCACGGGTAGCCGTATCCTAAGAGCATTTAGGCGATGCAGGTTATTTATTTAACAAATTATGTGGTAACAGCATTGAAATTGCAGCTTACAATCTCTGTAAGCTGCGTAATCCAAATTATTTAAAAATTTTTTCAAGCAAGTCATCCATGCCACGATCCTCCCCACTATATCGGCCTATAATGATGCCCTTGTTGTCGATCAATATTTTTGTTGGATAAGATCCGACTGAATATGGAGTTGTAATTGCTTTACTTCGATCGAAGCCTCCATCCGGCAATCTCTTTAATCCCCGTAACACATGTTTCCATACTCCTATCTTATCATCCTCAATTGCCTTTTTCCAGGCGGGTTTCGCAGTATCATCGTCAGATATACCTATAATTTCAAAACCTTTGTCCTTGTACTTGCCGTATAATGCCAACAAATGTGGATTTCCAGCCCTGCAAGGCACACACCATGAAGCCCAAAAATCCAACAGTACATACTTTCCTTTATAATCAGAAAGACTTAATTTATCACCGCGAAGTTCGGTTGATGAAAATTCTGGAGCCATAGCACCAACAGCTCCCCCTGCAATTACGTCCAATTCCTTCTTTATATTTCTCCCAATTGGGCTATTGGCCACCTCGGCTGACAATAGATTAAAGCGCTTCGAGGCTTCAGGCGTATTCAAATTCTCTTTTAACAAAAATGCGGTTAAGTAGCCACTGGGGTATTTATCCATGTATGCACATTCCCTTTCCTGCATCAGTGAATTTAGTGGAAGTACTTTGTTTCTTAAGACATCCCTTTCGTTCTTAAGCTTATTAAGGGTTGCATCATCCGCTTTGTTTTGCTGAGCCTTAGCGTAGGCAAAAAAAGCCTCCTCCAAATTGTTCATCGCTTTTGAAAATTCTGGTGAAATATCGGCTTTAAATGCTTTCAAATTCACCATTTCTTCGGCTACAGCAGTGCCGCTAAGGGTTGAATTTGAAAGATCGTCAGAATTGATGGAAAGCGTTTGTATTCCTGGACTTATGTAAAGCTTAAAGGAATCACTTATCCTGGATGGCTTTTTTACAACCATCACCTTTGCTTCAGTCACGCCCTCAATATTTCCTTTAAACCAGAACCTCCCGTTTTCAACGATTGTACTGTCAATATTTAATTTGCCGTTTACCTCGTAACCGAGATAGATTTTACCAGCAGTTTTCCCGGTTATTGTGCCTTTAAGGGTAAAGGGTTTTACCTGAGCACTGGAAATAGCTACCATCATAAACATGGCCACCAGCAAAATGCCTATTCTTTTTATCATTGTGTGTAAGTATTAATTCAATTTTTTTTCAAGTACCTCTTCCAATTGTCCTTCTGATAGATCACGTGCAATGATCTTGCCCGATGGATCTACGAGAACTGTTGCTGGAATACTGGTTAAGCCAAAGGCGCGTGAAATTTCATTATCCCAATATTTCAGATCTGAGACATGATTCCAGGTCAAACCATCGTGTTTGATAGCCCCAATCCATTTTTCCCGGTCTGCCGCTTTATCAAGTGATATACCTAGAATAGTGAAATTTTTATCTTTAAAGCGATTATACAGCTTAACCATCCCAGGATTAGCTGCCCTGCAAGGCACGCACCAGGATGCCCAGAAATCGATTAAAAGATATTTTCCATTGAAGTCGGTTAATGACACCATTTTACCTGACGTATCTGCCTGAGACAATTTGGGAAGAGCCTTGCCTATCCATGTATTCCGCTGTGCTACCATACTAGGGCTAATGAACTTGAAATATGAATTATCGGCCAATAAATTTGAATCCAATGCACTATAAAGCTTGATCTCTTTTTCAGGGTCTAACCTTTGAGACCAAAGAAGATATGGTGACAAGCCTGAAGACGGATTTTTTTCAATGAACGATGCTGCCTTTATTTCCAATTGCTTACTCAGTGCATAGTATTGCTCCATCAAAAGCTTACCTTTCGCTGAAGCACGGTCAATGTCCCGTAAATTTGGCAACATTGCCTTGATCTGCTCATCAATTTCCTTTGTAGCTTGTGTATACTCATTGTACTGATTGATCTGCCCGCCACCGGAAATTTTTGCTGACGTTAAATCATTCACATCGGCTAGTATTTTTATCGGTTCATTATACAAAACCAACTGAATTTGCTTTTGCGGCTCAATCATTAACGATGACATATAAGGGGAACGCAGCCTACTACCACTATACTTAAATTTCCCAGCTTTTACCGGAATGCTTATGGCCTCCGGTCTACCTGCATGTTGCTTGTTCACATTAAGCGTTACAGATGATCCTGTAAAATTTTTCAGCTCTCCCTCAAGAGAGAAATCTTGTGCTATACAATATGTAGCATTACTCATCAACGTAAACGCTAATGCGAGTTTAATGATTTTATTCATGTCTTTATGATTAATTTGCGATCACCGTGTCTATTTTTTACTCGCCTTAACTTGGTACTCTTTTAAAGTTTCCTCATACTGGCTAACAAGTTCTTTGGTGATCCTGCCCGCCCATTTGCCAGCAGCCAAACCCTCACGGGCATTCACAAAAGCGGTTTGCTGATTTTTTGCAGCACTGTTATAATCACCAGCCAGAAAATAACATTGAGCAATATAATCATACACTAACGGAATAGGCTCGCTAGTACTTCTTGAAATGTAGGTTTGAAGGCATTCAACCCCAAAAAGATAGGTCTCTGGTTTAAGACCTGAACGATCGGCAATTGCAATTCCGAAATTCGAAACAGTATTACCGCCTGTAGTGGTAGTTTTCAGGAAATTTCTTGCAACCTCAACGGCCTTTTGCTCTTCTCCAAAATCCAGCAAAGTCGTGAACTTCTTCATGTTTATACCGTAAGATAATGTCGGATCATCAGCAAGCAGTTTATCAAGGGCGGCAATTGCAGCTTTGTAATCTTTTAGTGCTATGGCTTTATTATAGGGTTCCAGCATTGCATCCTGATTCTTAATATTGGCAGCAACTTTAGCCCGCTGTTCTTCTGATGCTTTTGGAGCCATATCAAACCTGCCCTTTCTAATCGATTCTAACAAGGCTTCTAGTCCCCCAGGAGAACCCATCCAAATCAATTTATTATCTTTAACCACCATGGTAGCAGGAATGCCCGTAACTCCAGCATTTTTCAGCCAATTTTCAGACACAAACTGTTCATTATTGTCGGCAGCAACATTAAAGTCCATTTTATCCCCCATGCTTTTTACAAATTTTTCAACATTAGGCAAGGCTGATTCATATGGTCTCGCGCCTACTTTTTCCCAAACGTTATAAGCAATCACAGTCACTTCCGGATGCTTTCTCGCAAACTCAGAAAGTCCCGGCATGGCAGCAATGCAGGGACCACACCAGGTAGCCCAAAATTCCAAAACATACATCTGGTCTTTCTCGAAAGCCTTCAATGGCTTTCCCTTAAGCCATTTTGAAAATCTTATTGGCGGGGCTGCATCTCCAACAACCAGTGTCGCAGTACCCTTCTGGGCATGCGCACTAAAAGAGGCAGCTGTGAGTAAGAAATAAGTAAGGGCAATTGACGCAATTACCTTTAACGGCCTCGGGACTTTAAATTTTATCATTTTCATTTCGTGTAATTTACGGTGAGACAAACACTGTTTCCTTTATTGATCCCCGCCAATTAGTGATTTGACGGGGATTCATCTTAGTTTTTAGGGTAGCCAGGATTTTGATCTCCAAAAAGCGAATTGGTCAAAAATTCCGTAGCCGGAACAGGAAATATAAACTGTGTTTGTTTTGTGAGCGATGGCTTAAACTGTGTGATGGTCGACATTGGCAATCTAAGCAATGAAGTCCACTCCGAGCCATCTTCAGCAACAAGACTTCGTACCGTTTCTTTGTAGATTTCTACCAACAAATCAGCAGCATTTGTCGCACTTTCTACGGCTAAATAGTTTGTGTTATTAGCGGTAGCAGTAATACCTGCCTTTTGCTGAATGGTATGAACCAATGCCTTCGCATCAGAAAGGCTACCACCTGAACGTACAATGGCCTCAGCTTTCAACAAATACACTTCAGTTAGACGTAAAGGATAATCGGTCTCTGAAACTGTTGTGGGCACGCCTCCCTGCAAGATGTATTTCATAAAATAGGAGGTACCGGGAGCATAAAGTGCCGTGTAAGGTGTAGCGGTCCCTATCATCCATGCGCCCCTTGGATCATTGGCGTAAAGATTTTTTAATCCTGCTGATGCTACCCATAAAGCGGATGCTGCGGGAAAATAGTTTCTGCTTTTACTATATGGATCAGAAATCTGGTTGGCCTGTGGCTTAAGTCCCAGAATAACTTCGGTACTGGCCAAACCTTTCGTGTGAAAGATATCCTCCGCCCTTGCCTCCAGAACAAATGGGCTTCCCGAAGTAATGGTATTAGCCAAAGATATCACCTCTGCATAATCTGCAGAAGTGTTTCTCAGCATTAACATTTTAATTTTTAAAGCCATTGCAGCCCATTTCGTAACGTAATAATTGGGATTAGCTGCAGGCGCGTTAGTGATAGCAAAATCCAAATCCGAAGTAATAAAATCATAACTTTCCTTTACACTTGACCTGGCTTTTTCGGTAGTGGTTAAGGTCACTACCTGATCTCTTAAAAGCACACCGTACTGACTGTCCATTTTATACCATTCAGCATAATACGTCAAAAGTTTCAGGTGCGCGTAAGCCCTCAAAAACCGGGCTTCAGCCAGGATCTCATTCTTCCTGTTGCCAGTAAACTTATTATCCGGCAAAGCCATTACATTTTTAAGCAATCCATTTGCGGCATTAAGAATTTTATAGGATTCCAGCCAATAGTACCCAGCATTGAGTAATTGTGTATTTTCGTTTGTTTCAAGCGGTGTAGCACCAATTCCGTATTGTATGTGACCTGATAAACTTCCAGGGACCACCTGATGATTCATCCAATCATTTTTTATGGTACTCGCATTGGCAAAATTATAATAGACGCCGTTAAGTGCTATTTGCGCAGTAGCTTGATCAAAGACTGAATTGCCATCAACCTTTGCATTTCCCGGAAGTGCACCCAGTTCCTTTTCACAACTGGAGAATCCGATGACCGCAACAATACTTAAAGATATAGAGATAAATAAATTTTTCATGTTATTTTTGATTAAAGTGCACAACGAATACCAAAACTATATTGCTTAACAGTTGGATAACCACCAACATCGCTGTAACCCCCAATAAGGCTATATGGATCGTTACTCACTTCCGGATCGGCACCTGGATAACCCGTTATGGTAAATAGGTTTGTCGCTGAAGTGTATATATAAGCTTTACTAATGCCTAGTTTACTCAGTAACCTTTTAGGTAACTGGTAACTTAAAGTAGCCGATTTAACTCTTAAAAATGAGGCATCATAAATGTTATTACTGTTGGTATATGCAAAGTCAGATTGTCCCAAGATTAACCTTGGACGTGTTGCCGTTGGATTTTCCGGCGTCCATCGATCAAGGATCCTGACACCTTTGTTTGTACGCGTGCTGAGGTCCGTATTTTGAGCATCTGCTAAGTAAAAGATTTCATTGCCCTTAGAAAAAGTGAACAGTGTTGATAGTGAAAAATTCTTGAAAGATAAGGTGTTGGTATACCCACCGTAAAAATCAGGCATAGCGTGGCCAATCACATCATCTTTATAACTCTGAAGAGGATTAGTAGCGCTGCTCGGAACTCCTGTTAATACATAACGAGCATCACCAATCCCAAAATAAGCCGCACTATTGGCATTTCTGCTTACTTTTTTATAAGCATCTAATTCAGCCTGGTTCTGAATAATTCCGTCAAAAGTTTTCCCATATAATAAACCGATAGGTTCGCCCAACTTCAATACTGTATTTCCGTAGCGGTACATGGAAGGATCTGCAGAGTTACCCAAATTTGAAGGCAGTTTAAGCACCTTTGACCGGTTACCTGATATGTTAAAAGATCCAGACCACTGGAAATTTTTCTTGCGCAGAAATTCTCCGGATAGCTCTAATTCCAAGCCCACATTTTGCAGACTTGCCACATTTGCAGTGGCACCTGTAAATCCAGAACTAGGAGCTACAGAAGTCTGGAAAAGAAGACCTGTGGTTTTCTTTTTATACATACCAATACCACCCCTAAGCCGCGACTTTAAAATCGAAAAATCTATCCCGGCATCCTTCTGTAAGGTAGATTCCCATTTGATTCCATCGTTACCTAATTGGGTTGGAGATAAGCCAGGAAGGCCTGCGTATGAAACCGGGGAAAACAACGAATAAAAAAGATTGTCGCCAATGTTTTGAGTACCTGTATAACCCGCACTCGCGCGAATTTTTACCTCATCAATCCATTTGATATCTTTCATAAATTTCTCGCTCGAGATTCTCCAGGCCAGCCCTGCTGAAGGAAAATAGCCAACCCGGTTGTTCTTCGGAAATTTCGAGGACGCATCTGCCCTACCTGTGAAAGTAAAGATATATTTGTCAAACATGGAATAATTTGCTCTGGCATAAAAACTAAGTAGCGAGTTCTGACCTCGCACACCAGTTGAAGGAAGCGTGATCGAAGCTGAGGAAAGGTTATTCAAAAATATATCATCTGGAAAACCTTGTCCACTTGCCGTAAATGACTTTGACTTGAAAATATTCCAGGAAGTACCAACCAACACGTTTACCCTGTGGTTCTCGTTGAAAGCCTTGTCCCAGGACAGGGTATTCTCATAGAACAAATTGGTGGTTTGAGACTGCCCTTGAGTAGCAATACCGTTTCCAGAAGTACCAGAACCACTAGAGGTTGCAATTGACACAGTACTAGGCACAAAATTATTTTGATTGTTTGTATTGTAATTAATCGATACGGTACTTTTAAATTTGAGTGATTTTAAAATATCATACTCCCCGGATATTGATCCGATTAAGGACTGAGCACTTGCTTTATTGATACCCTGCAATAAAAACAATGGATTTTGAAATCCCTGATACGCATAGGCATTTAAAGATGCTGGAGCGATTACCTTTACACTGCCATCTGCATTGTACGGGCTAAACGTTGGCGGAGCGTATAACGCTTGCGTATATACTCCATTTGAAACATTATTTGATGTAAAACCAAAATCAAGGTTCGTGCTAATGTGTAACCGCGCTGTAATGTCATTATCCAAACTAACTTTTCCACCGATACGACTAAAATCAGTCCCTTTTACCACACCGTTATTTTTCATATAAGCTAATGACGTGTAGTACCTGGAACCAATACCTCCTCCACGAACTGAAATATCGGCATTCTGCGTAAAACCAGTTCTCAAAACAAGATCCATCCAGTTGGTATCGCCACCTTCAAAAAATGCACCTGAAATGATATTTGTAGCAACCGGATCTGCCGCCAAATTTCTTGCAGCTCTTGCCGTATTTAAGTTAACCGCACCCTCCTTCAAAATTGTCATATATTGATCCCGATTCAGCAGCTTTTCAGCTCTGGCAGAACTTATATTCGTGTAATAATTCGTCTCTAAAGTGGCCTTTTGATTATATTTGCCTTTTTTTGTGGTAATAATTACAACGCCATTTGCAGCTCTTGATCCGTAAATTGCAGTCGCCGATGCATCCTTTAAAATATCTATTGACTCAATATCGTTTATATTCAGTCCCCCCAAGCTGTTAAGTGCTCTGGCGAATGCTCCAGAAACAGCATTGTTTGGGCTATCGGCTCCAGCACGCTCCACCGGTGAAACCACATCCGCTGCAGTTTGCAGGAAATTATTCTGTACCTGCACCTGTACGCCATCTACAATATAAAGCGGATCATTTCCACCAATTAAAGAAGTCCCCCCGCGTATCCTGATTTTTGCTGCTCCGCCAGGCGATCCGTCTGATTGCACAACCTGAACCCCCGCAGATTTTCCAGACAGGGCCTGATCAATTGCCGCAAATGGAGCATCTCTAACCTCTTCTACGTTTATGGAACTTACAGAACCTGTCAGATCCCGCCTTCGTGTGGTACCATAACCTACCACCACTGTCTCGTCCAGCTTGTTAGATGATGCGTTCATAGTCACCACCATTCCCGGCTTTGCAATCGCCTCTTTATTCAGATATCCGACATAAGAAAAAACCAAAACAGTCTTATCGTCATCAACGTTGATCGCAAATGCACCTTTAGCATCCGTGATCACACTTCTCCCACCACTCCTTTTCCTCACATTTACCCCGGATATAGGGATTCCGTCGTCATTAACAACACGCCCTTGTATGTCCCTTGCTGACAGTAGGGCACTCACACTTTCGAGAATACTGCCATGTCCTTTTCCTCTCAGCGTAATGGTCGTTTTGTTTACATTATAAGATAAAGGCTGATTATCAAAGATCACTTCTAGAACTTCTTCTATTTTTTTATTTTTCACATCGATATCTACCGGTATAGCCTGGTTCATTACAGCATCGCTATATAGAAATAAGTAGCCGCTCTGCGCACTAATTTCCTTTAACACAGATTTCAAAGAAGCACTGGACTTGGACACAGTTATTTTCTGGGCTAATCCTGAGGCGCTGACCTGTAACAGAGATGCTAGTAACAGTACGGTGGTTAATCGCATAATTAGCAAAATTTTATGGCATACGGATGAAGGTACACCTAGTTTCCTGGTATAATTTCTATACATTTGTTTAGTTGGTTTTTGCAGTTTGCTTAGGTTTCGAAGCATGGGCATCCTGCGGGTTAAACGGTTGATTTTTTTTTGGCCGGAGCCAATCCTAAACCAGACTTTTATTTAAGTCTGGTTTTTTTCTTAATTTCTCTGTCGTAGTTGTTTTGCCATTCTTTTTAGTTTTAGTTGAACATTTTTGTTATACAATTGCAATAGGGCCAATTTTACATGGAAACATACACTTGTCTTCCTATAAGTCTAAATTTAACCTTTCCGGTTGATTCTAAAGAACTTAACACTTCAGATAGATTATTAAATCTGGACACACCTCCACTAAAGGTATCTGTGGTTATTTCGCCGCTATAAATCACATCCACATTATACCAACGCTGAAGCATTCGCATAATGATTTTTATGTTTTGTCCTTCGAAAAGAAATTGCTTGTTTTTCCATGCGATAGAAATAGCTGGATCAACTTTTATAACCTCAATTCCTTTATCATTATTAATAGCCTGAAATCCTGGCGATAAGAGTTTGCTTGTTCCTTTTTCCGAAACTTTAACAGCACCTTCTATTAAAGTGGTTTTGATCTCACTTTCGTTCTGATACGCATTTACATTAAAATGTGTACCCAAAACCTCAACTTGCTGATGCCCCGTAAGCACTCTAAATGGCATAGCAGCATTGTGACTTACTTCAAAGTAACCTTCTCCATATAAACTCACTAAACGCTGTTTCCCAGTAAATTTGTTAGGAAACTTTAACTTACTGTCAGCATTTAACCACACATGTGTTCCATCCGCTAAGATCACTTCGTAAGTTCCACCTCTTGGCGTAGTAATACTAAATTCTGCGTCTGCTACAAGGCCAGAAGATAACGTGTCTTTCGAAAGGGGAGTGCCGTCACTGTAGCTAAGCTTGCTGGCATCTAAAATTACAGCACCTTTGGATTCACTTAGGCGAATGGTCTTTCCATTGGATAATGTTAAAAAAGCAGTGTTTTTTCCTGGAGCGATAGCAGATTGCTGTGGACTTTGATAAAAGAGAAGCAAAGAACTGAAGACAAAAATAATAGCTGCAGCTGCGCCAATCCACCTCCACGGCCGCGTTTTGACGCTGGCATTTTGAGATTGTTCCATCAATTGATCATACATAGCTGCAGACTTTTCAGGTGCCAGAGATTGATAATCTGCATTTTCCAAATCCGTCCAATAGATATCCATCAAAGTTCTAATCGCTTCTTCTGAAGAAGGATCTTTAATGATTGCCTTCCACTCCTTTAATTCAGCTACCGACATCTTATTATAAATATATTGTCGATGCAAGTATTTTATCCTGTCAGTATTCCTCATGTTATGCAAGTATTCAAATAAGTTCAGCAGCTCCCTTTATTATAAGAACGTACGAGAGCAAGGAGGGGGGTAATGAAAAATGGCTAATTTTTAAAATAATTTAAAAATAACCAATAAAGCCAGAATATCCGTGTGTTGCTGAACGTAAGTTCTCAAAAATTTAAGGGCCAGTTTCATGTGGGTATGCACCGTAGCCGGAGACAAGTTCAATTGCGCCGCAACCTGATCGTAGCTCAGTCCCTCATCCCTGCAAAGCTTATAAACCAGTTTTTGTTGTGGTGGTAATAGGTTGATTGCCTGGTCCAGCACCTTTTGCGTATCATTCAGAAGAATTGATTCTTCTGTATCGTTATGCTCTTCTTTCCAATTTATGGCTTTATTTAAGTCGGCATTATTTTCCAAAACTTTACGGCGTAATACATCCAGCGACCGATTTCTGGTAAGCATACGAAGATAATGTTCCAGATTATTTATGGAAAGGGCATTGGAATCCCTGAGCCATAATTTTAAAAATACCTCTTGCATAACTTCCTGAGCTTCTATGTCAGATTTCAGGTATTTCAGCGCGTACGTATATATTTTTAAGTGGTAATCCTCATAAACAATTTTGAAAGCATTTTCATCTTTTTGAGCGATTCTAGTGAGCAAATTGCTTTCTTGATTCATAGCATTAGTAAAAATAAGGAATATTCTCATCAATATTAGAAAATATTAAGAAGAATATGCCAAACGATACCTAATCAACAGCGTTGCCCAAACACCTACATAAAAGTACTTACATGGATTGACTATTTGCTTTTACTGAATAATTCTAGCAGGAAATCACTCAATTCCTGTCCCCTGGCCTTGGTTGCGATGATCTTGCCATTAGGATCTAAAATAAAGTTACAAGGTAATGCCATTACAGAGTAGCTTTTCGCTAAGCTGCCTTTCAATGCACCCGGATCATTCAATTGTATCCAGCTTAAGCCATCATCAGCTACTGCCTGGCGCCAGTTTTTTTCACTTGCTTCCATTGAAATACTCACAAACAGTATGTTCTGATCCTTATAAGCTGCATTTAACTTTTTAAGCAAAGGATGTTCCTCACGACATGGCTTACACCAGCTCGCCCAAAAATCTATAAACAAATACTTTCCCCTATATTTACTAAGCTCAAAGGTCTTGCCATCCAGATCTGTTAATATAAAGTTAGGAGCTTGTTTACCAACGGTAATGGCTTTAGAGGCATCAATAAAGGCCTTAATACGTTTTGCATAATAGCCACGTTTTGCAAGGCCAGTTAGCTGCGCGTAACAAGCTTCTGCCTTCAGTACATTGGTACTGTTCATGTGACTGCCAATAATGGCAATTGAAGCTGCAGTAGCATTGGGATTTTCTTTTACAAAGGCCAACGTTAAGCTATCAAGCCGGCGTTGGAAATCAAGGTAAACGCGGCTTGCTCTATCGTGAAAGTCTGTTGAACTGGCTTCTAACTCCTTTCTATAGTCTCCGGTTAGCACGAATTTCTTCTTGTTAAATTTGTTGAAAAGTGCATCTTCAGCAGCTCCTGAAACTTCAGCATAGTAAAATTTGGCCATAGTACCAATTAACCTGACATGCTCATTTTGCAGTAAAATAACCTTCGATTGTTGATTGGACGAGTTGCTCAGTGTACACAACACCGTTTCTGGCAAGCTGCCCTTAAGCAAGACCTTGTTGTTTTTGACTACAGCGGAATCTAAAAACTTCTTACCCGAATATTCGTAACTGATCCATACTTTCTCTCCATCCGGAGCAATAATATTTCCCTCAATCACATAGCCATCGGCTTTGAATGCAGAAGTTAGGGCAATAAACAGCATGCAGCAAAGAAAAGTTAAAGCCAGTATAAGCCTGGCCGCTTTTAGTGAAATATTTTTCATATCTAATTTATTAAAAGATTTATGGTGTACTTCTAAACAGGGTTTACAATGCCTACTTTATATCTACGATCTTACCAAATTTAATAACCATATTGATATCCCTAAGTTTCCTCATATCAATTAACGGATCACCATTTAATACCAGCAGGTCTGCTACTTTACCATTTTCAATAGTTCCTATATTTTTCTCCTGACCAATTACTCTCGAAGAAACAATAGTTGCGGATCTAAGCGCATCGATAGGACTAAAACCACATTTTTCAACAAAGGATTCCAACTCATCCAGCAACCTGGGATAAGGTCTTTTAAGATCTACGATCTGATCAGTTCCAGCACTTATGGCCACACCTTCTTTGTAGATCTTTTTCAACAATGTGAAAATCCAAGGGTCACGTTCCTCAGAGACGCAAAGTGTAGCATCAAGTATACTATTATTGGCTTTCATAATATCGCAGAAAGGTTTGACATCAAAATTATTGATCACACTATCTTTATAACTAATGGGCGTTTTCCTTTTTAAAAACAAAGTATCGGTTACCAAATTCTCCAGCATAAAAACATGCGAAAGTACTTCAACACCAGATGAAGCTACGTCAATGGGATTAGCTGGATACATCATCACATGTCCCCAGGTTTTAAGTCCCTGAGCTTTCGCTGAGGCAACAACTTTAGGCAATAACACCTTATCAAATGAATGATATAGTTTAACACCTGTTGCCCCGCAAGCCTTTGCCACACGCATGGCACTATCCAAATTGGTTTTTTCGGTGACCAGCTGTTCCCATGGCAAATAGGGGTCCTTTCTTAAGTTTAGGTCTCTGTTAAAATACCAGTCACCAGCCATCAAGGCTGCAAAATATACGCTTGCCCCCCGCCGCTCACCATTATTAATGGCACGTTGCGCAGCTAGTAACGACGCACCATCTCCCGAAGCGTCCCTAACAGAGGTTACGCCATGGCGCAAATAGTAATTTAAATGGCTGTAAGTGTTTTCCATGTTATTCTTTTTATGGGCAGAAACATGGACATGGCCATCTATTAACCCGGGAATAAGATATTTGCCCGACAGATCCACTACTTTAGCATTTTTCCAAATCTTTTTACCAGCATCAATACTCAGAATTCTTCCCTGCGAGATGGCAACATTCCTCCCTTTCAGATATTTACCTGTATTGACGTCCAGTACATTTACGTTTTTCAAAATCAGCAAGCTGGTATCTGTATTAGCCGCTGAAGCCGCCTGTCTGCACAAAAGGAAAAAAAACGTAAATATGAAGAGTGACTTTATTTTTGATTTCATACATTCTTGATTAAATAATGAAAACGCAGTGGCATCCACCGGCTGCGTTTCAAATTATTACTATTTATTTTTTAGAAAGCGTATTAGTAATTCAAGCCTGGTATTGGCGATTCATTGATAATCTTATCCAGCATTTGCTTTAAGTACTCCAAATGTATTTTTGTGTCTTTATCTTTAGTCTTAGGTATTCCATTACCAATGTCCCTTCTCAATTCCCTTAAATGTGCGAAACCCAGGGCCTTCACATTTGAATAGAGTAAAACATCTGTTGGCGCCAGGGATGCCAGAATGTTATCAATTGATCCTTGAAGCGCAAATCGCTTGTTATACATGGTTATAATACTACCCACGTACATTTTTTGTAGTGTTTTACGATAGTCATCTGCCGCAGCGCCAGTGTAAATTTCAGCAAAAATACCCTTCTTTAAATCTGTCAACCATTCAGACGGAGAATACGTGCCTTTACCGTAATCCCTTTGATTGATCATCATCCGGTACAACCGGGATTGAGAAGTAACTGCGGCAACAATTTCCTGCTGCATACGTTGCACACTATTCCCACTATATCCCGGCTCAATTTTGTTGAGGATATTCTTATCCAATAACCAAGTTGGTGTCTTGAATATCTGCTCGTTAAAAAATTGAATAGATGCTTTCTGCCTGGCAAGGCTAACTGGTTGATAAATTGCCCCAGTTTGATCAGATAATTTTTCGGTCACCATTACGCCACCCATATTCTTTAAAACATGGCTTGCATATCTGTCCAATTGACCCACAGCGGCTTTGTACATTGTTGTCAATTGTGTGTAATCCTCCCCTTCTTCGCGTGTCCAGGCTACCAAATTAGGTACAATGCGTTTCAGGTTTTTGATACCGTATAAACTCGCCTTGATTGGGTCATCGCCCAAATCTTCAGATTGAGACCTTGGATCATAATCCCTTCCTTCGCCAGAGAACCATAACCGCTTATTGTTTGCAAGGCTATCCCTGGTCATCACGTTAAGCAATTTCCTTTCAACTTCCGCATCCTCAACATTTGCAAAAACATGGTATCCCCATTCAATTGCCCATTTATCATAATCGTTAATCCTGGGAAAAAGGCCTTTTTCAGAGATTCCATCTTCTGGTTGCGCCACATAGTTAAAACGGGCGTAATCCATAATAGATGGTGTATGCCCATGTGCTTCTACCCAGGCCTTATCTCTAAGCTTTTCAACAGGTACCGTGCTACTTGCCCCCATGTTATGCCTCAAACCTAGCGTATGTCCTACTTCATGTGAGGAAATAAAGCGAATGAGCTGTCCCATCAGTTCGTCATCAAATTTATTTTTTCTGGCACGAGGATCTACAGCTGCGCATTGGATCATGTACCAATTGTGCACCAATGTCATCACATTATGGTACCATCCAATATGGCTTTCTAATATTTCACCACTTCTAGGATCCGATACGTTTGGTCCATAGGCATTCGCATTGGACGACGCAAAATACCGGACAACAGAATATCTGGCATCTTCCAGGCTCATGGTGGTATCACTTTCCGGCCATTCCTTACCTACAATCGCATTTTTGAAGCCCGCTTGTTCAAATGCTTTTTGCCAATCATTTATACCAGCAATCAGGTATGGTCTCCATTTTTTTGGCGTGGCCGGATCAATGTAATAAATAATTTGTTTTTTGGGTTCTACTAACTCACCTCTTTTATATTTGTCCAGGTCTTTATCCTTCACTTCAAGCCGCCAGCGGTTAACAAATACTTCTTGTTTTACTGCTTGTTGCTCATCCGAAAATTTGTTGTAGCTGTTCACAAAATACCCCACCCTTGGATCAGCATATCGTTTAACCATCGGCGTTTCCGGCAACAATAAAAATGAAGCGTTGATTTCAAGGGTAAGCGCCCCCGCAATAACCGCAGCAGGTAAGTTCCCACCTGCGGCATTATACGTTCTAATCGTTCTAACTTCCGTGTTGATTGGAAATGACTTAACGCTCCTCACATAAGAACGATCTGCTGCCGGTGTTCCCAGACCATAACTTTTCTTGCTTTCAGGATTAAAAGTTACCAGGGGGTTTTCACTCAAAAGGAAATCCGTTACCTCAATCACTAATGAAGAAGAATCTTTTCCAAGTGCCTTGATTGGGAAAGAAGCCATAATGGGATTTAAGTTTGAGTTACTTACTGCCTTAGCAATCATATCTGTAGAATCGGCTATACTCACTTGTGCAGCAACTCTTAAGAAAAGCCTGTTATCCGGGCCTTGTTCCCAATAAATCATTCTCCTGCCAATTTCCTCACCACCAAAATTGCCCGCACCTGGGGTAGACCCACTTAAACGGGTAACCACCAGGATATCCTTTTTTAATATCTTTTTTGGAATTTCGAAAAAGTACTTTTCAGCAACCTTGTGTACCGTCATCAATCCTGGCTGTGTAAGGGCTTTACTTGTGATGATTTCCTTATAAGGTTTCATCGCATTTTTGATACTATCGGCCTTAGGTCTGGCCACAATTGGATTGCCAGTCACTGAAGCCTTGTTTTTAGCGGGCTTCTTTTTTACCAATACACAAGAACTGATACCCAAAATCAGACAGGTTAACATTACTCCCAAACTCAAGCGTTTGGGAGCATATTTAATAAATTTGTTGTTCATGTTGATTTTTTATCCAGACTATTTTATCAAGTTCGGGTTATTGTTAATAATGGATTGGGCAATTGGATAAAATTTGGCTTCTGGTTTCCAGGTAGGTTTTAATAGTGGTAAAACAACATCTGCCTGTCCTGTCCGTTTCAAATTAAACCATCTGAAAGCCTGTTCACAGAAAAATTCTTTTCGGTATTCCAAGGCAATTTCGTCCAGTAGTACTGAGGGGTTAGTTGTAGTAAGGGCTGGAATATCCGCTCTTAACCTCGTTACGTTCAAATCGGTCAATGCTCCGCTGATATTCGTACCTATCCTCACCCTCGCTTCAGCACGGATTAAGTATTGTTCCGCCAAACGCAGGATGATCTGCGATTCGGTAACGTTTGCCGCCAGGGCCTCTGAATGAGTACGGTACTTGAATTTTGCGGGAACAACGTATTGGTTTCCCGCAATGGTCAGATCCCTCATCCACAAGGTACGGCGTCTGTCTGTTCCGGTAAAAATACTGAGGAAAGACGGCTGCAATTGATAAAATAATGCAGCTACGGTATTTGAGCTTGGTAAGAAAACTGACCCTTCTACAGTGTATTGATTTGTCGCTGACACAGGCTGTGGAAGTTGCCAAATACTTTCTGAACTATTTTTAACAAATAAAGCTGTTCCCATGGTAGCCGTAGAAACCATAGTGTATAAATTAGTCGCCTGAATAACTTCGGTCGAATTTTCCTCTGCCATAGAATAGTTACCAGTATAAAGATATACCCTGGCCAGTAAGGCCGCTGCTGTAAACTTATTTACACCTAATCTGTCTCCATTTGTAAAAGAATAATCCGAACGGAGATTAGCCTTGGCATCGATTAGGTCGGAGATAATTTGTTTATAGATATTTGCTACCGTCTCCCTGGGCAAATAGGCTGTAACGTTAGCATCGGTCTGCAAAACCAGTGGCACCTCACCATAAAAATTAACCAATATAAAATAGGCATAACCCCGCATCAGTTTGGCCTCGGCTATCAATTGTTTATTGATAGCCGCAGATGTTCCAGCATATGTGGTCAAACCCTCGATAATGGCATTGGTACGGTAAATCACTTGGTAAAACTCTGTAAATGGCTCTGCAGACGCAGTTAATGCAGTATAGGTATTGGTGTTATATTCTTGCGGAGCTGTAACTGTCGCCAGGTAACGGAGATCATCTGCCATTAAAGAGGTATAAACTGGCAGACCAGTAGTCTGGAAAGAAGTCTGCGAAAAACGCCCGTACATTCCAGAAAGTGCAGAGAGTGCTATTTTATCTGTGGTATAAACACCTGCAGAAGGAGTTTCATTCAAGGGGGAATTGATTTCAATCATCTTTTCGCAACCCATAAAAACAATTGCAAACAGGCCTATGGTAAATTTGAATATTTTAGCTTTCATTTTTCGTAGATTAAAAAGTTAATTGTAAACCTGCAGAAATGGTGCGGAGTGGCGGGGTAGCTGCGCCTTGTGACTCAGGATCATAACCTTTGTATTTGGTGATGGTAAACAAATTCTGTCCCTGAACGTAAACCCTTAAATTCTGTGCGTTGATTTTGGAAAGTAATTTGGCTGGAATGGCATAAGATAAACTAGCATTTTTCAATTTTATGAAAGAAGCATCTACAAAAACCTGGTCTGACAAAGCATAATTTAAGAATGCTGTATATGCTGCGGATCCTTGAACACTTCTCGCATCCTGAGTAACCAATTGATCCTGAGAACCCAAAGCCAGGTAGTCTCTCATTACTGAGGCCGCTGCATTATATGGATAACCAGGAGGGTAATTGGTAGCAGCAATGAGCGTTTTAGATAGCTGCTTAACAAACTGAAAAGTGAAATCTAAATTGATGCCTTTATAAGTGATGGAGTTTGTTAATCCACCAAAAAACTTAGGATAAGCTGTACCAACATAGTACTGATCTCCACGTCCGGTATCCACAAAGCCAGTACTTATAGTCCCGCTTCCATTTAAATCAGCATAAGTGGGCAACCCTGTTGTCGGACTCATACCGGCAAATTGCAGTGCATATAAGACTGACAAAGGTTTCCCAACTACATATCTGGTGTAATAAGCAGTTTTTTCGATGTTAGGGAATGCTACCAGCTTGTTTCTGTTTTTGGAAATATTGAATGCTGAAGTCCATTTGAAGTCCTTTTTTTGAATATTGGTACTGTTCAGGGAAAACTCCGTACCCGAATTTTGCAACACCGCACCAAGGTTAGAAGAGAAACCCGGAAAACCAGCCTGTGTACTAATTGGAAATTCAAGGAGTTGGTTTGAAGTACGGTTTCTGTAAGTCGCAGCGGTTAATGACAACCTATCCTTAAAAAAACCCAGTTCTATGGCGACCTCCAGTTTTTTTGTTTCCTCCCACTTATAGTTGTTGTTGGCTAATCTGCTAGGCTGAAGGCCTGTCGAGCCATTATAAACATAAGGATCAGAAGTATAGCTATCGTAATAAGCATAGTTACCTATCTCGTCACTTCCAACAATACCGTAACTACCTCTTAACTTACCAAAGCTAAACCAACTGAATTTATTCTTCAGCAAATTTTCCTCAGAAAAAACCCAGGCCGCGCCAACAGCACCAAAATTACCGAAACGGTTGTTCGGCCCAAACCTTGAAGAACCGTCTCGTCTGAATGACATATTGGCAATATATTTATTCAATACATTGTAATTTAAACGTCCGAATACCGATGCGTATTTATATTCATTCGAGCCACTGCTAACGGTTTTAGTTCTGGCAGAACCAATATCAGACAGGAAATCGTCCGATAAGAAATCTGTAGCATTAAGACTATATGGTATCTTAGACTGTCTAAATTGCCATGACCCAGCAACCAGTGCTTCAAGATTACCTTTCCAAAGGGCCGATTTATAAGTTAGCTGCGGTTCAAAGATATAATTATTGCTGTAAACATAAGATTCGATTACAGAGCCACTGGTTCTGGTAGCCGAAAGGGCATACGAAGCCAATGGGCGCACAGAATTGGTTCTCATATCCGTTTTACCATAACCTAAAGTGCTACTGATATTCAATCCCTTTATAATTGTATACTTTAAGCCAAGATTGGTTACAAAATTACTACCCCGGGCGTCATTACTTTGCAGAAGAAAAGCCAAGGGATTATTAAAGCCAGATGCAAAATACAATGATCCATCAGCATTATACAATGGGAAGTTAGGAGGCAACACATAAGCATAATTGGCAAGCTCGGTGATCGTAATATCATTCTGGTCGGCAGAATAGGTAGAAGATACAGACAAACTAAATTTCTGATCTGATGAAGAATGATTAAAATTCAGATGCGCTCCCCCACGCTGATAAGCCTGTTCTCCCGGATAAATATTAGTTTCTCTATGAAATGTTCCACTCAGGTAAAAGTTTGTAAGCACATCTCCACCAGATATATTTGAAGTAATATCATGGGTACGGGCGGTATTCCCAAGTAAAATTTTAGGAAAATTTTGATTGACATTCGGATCCCAGGTTAAATCTACGTTCCCAGCCATGACGGCAGCAGGGTTATTAGCAAATGCTTTTCGCCTCAGGGCCAGATATTCATCCGTGCTTAACAACTCTACATAGTTTGCTACTTTAGACATGCCTGTATTTGCGTTTACAGAAAACTGGGTTTTACCAGCTCTTCCTTTTTTGGTGGTAATTAATATCACACCATTTGCTCCTCTTGAGCCGTAGATTGCTGTAGCATCAGCATCCTTCAGGACATCAATACTCTCTATATCCGAAGGGTTTATGATATTCATAGGGCTGGTTTGGCCTTCGGCTGATGTTGCTGCAAGTCCAACACTCGCAGCCGGAGTTCCGGTAACCGAAGCCGCCCCACTAATTGGCGTAGAAAGAAAAGGCACACCGTCAATAATATACAAAGGAACATTTCCCTTACCTATTGAGTTTATACCCCTAATCTGTACATTAATACCCGCACCAGGAAGTCCATTGGTTTGTGTAATGGCCACTCCTGGCATTCTACCCTGCAAGGCCTGCAGAACGTTGGTTACTGGCTGTCTTTCAATATCTTTTGCGGTAATCCCCGTTTGTGATCCTGTAGATACCCTTTTGGTTGTGGTTCCATAACCAATCACCATTACTTCGTCAAGCTTTGCGGGATCAGTTTCCATTCTAAACTCCATTTTCGCCCGGGCATTTAATTCTTTGGTTTTATAGCCTACAAAACTGAATACTAATATGGCATTTTCATTTTCCACGTTTAAATAAAAACCTCCGTTAGCTCTTGATAAAATGACTTTATCTGTTCCTTTAACTCTGATTGATACTCCTGGAAGCGGGTTTCCCGATTCATCCAAAACCTTCCCCGATACGTCGATGCTTTGAAAGTAATTCAATATTTTACCCACAAAACTCTTTTTGCTTACCATTACGGTCTTGTCTTCAATAGCGTAGGTTAGCATTTGATTGGCAAAACATACGTCTAACACTTCGCTCACACTTACATCCCTAAGGTTAACGGTAACAGGCTTAGCAGTTTCCATCACTTTCAAATCGAATACAAAGTCATAGCCACTTTGTTCACGAATAGATTTGAATACAGACTCCAAATCAGCATTGCGCTTATTTATGGAAATTTTTTGTGCTGATGAAGAGGCAGCGACCTGCATCATAATACCGAACATGAAAATGGTGGTGATACGCATAACACGGTAAATTTGTCGGATGTGGCCTGAAGGCCCAGCCGATTTAGTAGTAAAATTTTTATACATTTGTTTAGGTTAAAGTTGAAGATTCTCAAATAATTCAAGGCTTAAATCTATCTTGGTCAGGGTGTGTTCCCGCACGCCCTGGCCTTTGTTTAAGCCAATTTTTTAGCAGTTATTTACTTACAGTCACCCTCCTTCCTTCTAACTTAAAGTGAACCTTTGCAGTCTTTTGAATGAGGTTTAAGACTGATGATATATTTTTATCGCGTGAAATCCAGCCACCTAGTTTCACATCTTGAGGGAAAGAGGGATCATATACAATCTCTACATCATACCATCTGGATATCTTCCTCATTGTTGTTCTGAAATCATTGTTTTTAAGGTTAAAATCGCCGTTTTTCCAATCAATATATGAACTCACATCAACTGTTCTAATTTCTACTTCTTTACCTGCACTTATCGCCTGTTCTCCTGGTTTGAGCTTTACGGAATTATTTACTTCTACGCTTCCTTCTATCAACGTGGTTTTAAGATTTAGCTCATCTGCATAAGCATTTATATTAAACTGTGTGCCGAGCACCTTAATTTGTTGCTGAGCTGTGCTCACAATAAATGGCTGTGACTTACCTTTCTCGTCCTTCAGCTTCTTTACCGCAAAAAAGGCCTCTCCCTCCAACTTCACTACCCTGGCATCAGCATGAGCGAAAGAAGTGGGGTAAGTAAGTTCAGAAGATGAGTTGAGCCAAACCTGTGTACTATCTGGAAGCAACACTTTATAAGTGCCACCTTTGGGCGTACTAATTGTATTGTATTCAATTTTGGAGGTTTCGGTCTCGCTTGATTTTATGTACACCAATTCGCCATTTCTCTCATTTGAAATGCTGGCTCCATCCTGTTTTATCTTGTTAAGGCCAGAACGAAGTGTATCCAGAAAAATTTCAGTCCCGTTGGCCAGTTTGAGCGTAGCCCTGGACCTTCCAGGCTTAAGATCTGCTGATCCTGAAGCAATTTCTATTTGTTGTTCATTGTTAGTGCTTCTGAAAATCATTAAAAAAACCAAAGCCGGCACTAGTAAAACCACCGCAGCCGCAAGCCATTTAGGATATAGCTTGAATGAAGTTTTCGCATTTGAAGCAACTGATAAATGACGGGTACGGATGGACAGCAAAATTCTATCCAGACTCTCTTGTTCAGCTTCTACCGCCGGAACCTCTTCTATACCTAAAAATTCAGCCGTGATGGCTAATAGTTCCTCATCAGAAATACCATGGATAGTTTGCAAAAACTCCGAAATTTCCTTTGCAGACAGTTGATTATCCAAAAATTTCAGATATGTAGTATATATATTTTGATCTTGACGTTCCAATGTTATCGATTTATATATACAATACGCTTAGAAAAGACACTTACTCTATTTACATTGAAAATAAATATTTTTTTTCAGCCCTTATTACTCAAAAGACTAATTGCAAGGACCAGGAAACCATATTTTGAGCCAAAAAAAACTTTTTTAATGCTTGCTGTCGCCTTAACAATATGGTTACTTACGGTTGAAGTTGATATATTAAATTCTTCAGCTA